>WRIQ01000147.1 GCA_009782655.1 Prolixibacteraceae bacterium | reverse complement strand
AAAATCTTTAGCATTCATGAAGACATCAGCCAATATGTCTTGGTCGATAAGCCTATTTATTGCTCTCTTACGTAAATCATCCCAACTTTCATCGCGATTCTCCCCATTTGGTACCCCATATTCGGAATATCGGGTTATTATCCCGTATTTACTTTTTGCAATTTCTGCAAGCACAGTTTGGTCGGTTATTTTACCAAACGCTTTTTCTCTTTGTTTTGGATTTGTACTTTGCCATTGGGGTTCACTTTTCAAAAAATCAAATAATCCCATATTTTCTATTTTTATGCTCTTTTCGAAGCGGTTCATACTTATTTCTATTAAATAACTTTCAATATTTCAGGCTGTTGTAAACTGCGCTTTTGCCTGCTTGCGTATAACGACCTGCGGCTTTGCGCAGTTGGGGATGCAACCACGCGCCGTTCGGACTGTCACTGACGGTTCTCGTACCCGCTGAAACATGGGCTATCACTCCCCCCCGCTTTCATAAAACCGCTTGTTATCTGCTGGTATTTCAAATATGTTAGTCGTTCCGAGGATTTGGAATTACAGTTTGTTTTTTATAACTACAATTATTACAGTACACAACATAAAAGAGCCCTGTTCTCGAAGTTCTATCTACAACATTACGTCCTGTAAGTTTTTCCTTTCCGCATTTGGGACATCGGTTTGTATAGTATTTGCTGCGTTCGTCTTCTTGTGCTTGGATTTTGTCTAATTGTGTGCGTGCTGCATTCCTTACAGCAGGAGGAATATCTTTATTTCCGAGCCATATTCTTTCAAGTAGCACTTTATCGCGCAAATCACTCACTATCTCTTGTACAAGTGTTTGGTCAGTCATCTTTACAAATGCTTCTATGCGAACATTATTATTTTCGTCTTTTTTCGCAATATCAGCTAATACATTTTGGTCAGTCAGTCTTTCAACTGCCCCTCCACGCACTATCCAGTCTTTGTTATTTTTCGCAACATCAGCAAACACCTTTTGCGCAAGTGTTTTGTCAGTCAGCCTGTCTGCTGCAATTATAGATTTGTTATTCTTCGCAATGTCAGTGTACACTTTTTGTGCAAGAGTTTGGTCAGTTAGCCTGTCTGCCGCAATTATACGTTCATAATCGTCGTATTTGTTATTCTTTGCAATGTTAGCCAATATATTTTGGTCGGTCAGTTTATTGACAGCCGCTTGTCTAACTTGTTGTTCTTTTGCTTTTTGTGCGGCACGAGCAAGTTTAACTTGATTAGTTAATTTTTCAATTGCAGTTAACGCTGTGCTCACATTATCACTATTCCATTTTGAAAATAACCCCATAATTTATCTATTTTTTTTATTAGTTTCTAATGTTTCAACGGTGCGCTGTCTGTACTGCTTGCACTTAACTGTGGGGTACAAATACCTCCACTCCTGCCTGAAAAGCTGTATTTTGTATCCTGTCCTGCCCTTCGGGCAGAGGTCTGTGTGTTGCTGCCTGTCCGCAGGTCGTTGCCCTGTGGTTATGAAAATTGGGCTTCCCAAGCCATTTTTTGTTTTACAATTCATCTTTTTTGTTTCATTGTCATTGTTCCGCTTCGCTGTCCCTCGCTTGCCGATAACTGTCATATAATCCTCCATCACTTAAAAGCCCGCAAAAAATCTTCTTTGTAGGCGGACGAGATTTCAATTTCGGTGCGGTCGGTAAGAACCGCAAAGCCGCCTTCAGCCTTATGATACGATTTTACAAAATTTACATTGATAATGTGCGACTTATGTACGCGAATAAAGGGAAAGGGTAAAATATCTTCGAAATATTTGAGAAACCGGCACACCATTTTTTTGCTTTTGTCGGCGAGGTAAATATCGGTGAAGTTTCCATTTCCCTGAAGGCGCACTATCTCCTCCATCTTCACCAGTTCGAAACCGCCCATAACGGGCAAAATCACCTGACGCTTTTCGGGGCGTTGCTCCCTGAAATTTTCCACGATAATCTGGTTGCGATTGAAAATTTCGCTTTTCAGAATTTGTTGCTGCACCTTGTTGACGGCCACAATCAACTCTTCGATGCTGATAGGTTTCAGCAGGTAATAGGCTGCGCTCTGGTTCAACGCTTTCAGCGAATATTCCGAAAAAGCCGTCACAAAAATAGTTTCGAAATTCAGACTTTTGCATGCTTCCAGCACATCGAAAGCATTTCCGAAAGGCATTTCCACATCGAGGAACACCAGTTGTGGATTCAGTTCGTGCAGAAGGGGTACCGCCTCGCGAGCATTCTGCGCTTCGCCCGTAATCTCGAGCTGCGGGCAATATTTTTCGGCATAACTTCGCAAAACGCTACGCGCCGCCGCCTCATCGTCAACAATTATGCTTCTTATTTTTTCGGTCATGGCGTTTGCTTTTCGATTCGTAATACAGGAAACCGTATCTCGACAATCACCCCGCTCTGCGGAGGCTCTTTTTCGGCGACACGGCAATTTATCTGGATGTTATACAGTTTGTTAAGCAGTTTTATCCGTTCGTCGATATTTTTCAATCCGCGCGACTCGTGAACTTTCTGGTTTTTCGTTTTTATCTCGCGACTTTGCGTCAGCCCTATTCCGTTGTCTCCGATGATGACTAAAATATCTTTTTCGCGGCGCAAAAATTTCAGAGACAGGGAGCCGGAGGTTTCCTTGTAACGCAACCCGTGCCAGACGGCGTTTTCGAGGTGCGGCTGAATGAGCATATTGGGAATTTCGGCCGATTCGGTTTCAATTTGTTCATCCACAAATATTTCGAATGTGAATTTGTCGCCGAAGCGGAGGCGCTCCAACTCAAGATATTCGGTAAGATGCTCAATTTCTTTGCTGAGGCGGATAAAATCGCGGTTCGAATTTTCCATCATGTTCCGCATCAGCTTCGAGTATGAAGAAAGGTATCTGTTGGCTTCCAACTCGTTGTTTTGCGCAATAAACTGGTTGACGCTGTTGAGGCTGTTGAAAATAAAGTGCGGATTCATTTCGCGGCGCAGCGCTTGCAACGCAATTTTTTTGTTTTTTATTCTGATTGAACGGAGCGCTTTTGCGATGAACAACAGCAGAACGAACATTAAAGCGATGGAGCCCATCAGCACGCGGTTAAAGATATTCTTCTCGCGTATGAGCTGTTCCGTGAGCGCCTTTTCCTTTTCGAGTCTGTCAATGCGTTCTTCGGTCATCTGGAAAATGCGGGCGTCGACCAACGAGCTGTCGGCTTTGATAAGGGTTTCCAGATTGCTCAGAAATCCTTTGCATAAGTCAATGCTTGTGCGGTAATCTTTCATGCTCAGGTATTGCGCGACCAGTAGTTCAAGCGTGTTTTTCGCTCCCATGGTGTTCCCGCTTTCCAAGGCCAGGTTATAGGCTTCGGTGAGCGCCTCGATACCCCTTTCACTGTCCGCAATATAAAAATTCGAAATTGCCTGCATCTGCCCGATTTGTGTTTCCGCATCGGAACGTTCTTTCGCTTCTTCAATAATTTTTTTGCTGATTTCAACGGCTTTGTCGTACTGCTCGTCGGCAACGTAGGCTTCGATCATTTTATTCTGAATCTGAATCGCTTCGGGCGTTTTCTCGTTCACATTCAGGAGCGCTTTCTCGTAATTTTCGATTGCCTGTCCTGCCTGATTCATCTGCAAGTTGGTTTGCGCCATTTGTGTATAGGCGACAGCTTTTTCTTCGGGCGTTCCGGTTTTTTCGAGAATGGTGATGTTCCTGCCGATATACTCTGACTGGTTCTCTGGGATAGCATAATTTTTCAACCGCTGGATGTCGTTTTTTGTAATTTCACGTTTCGACTTATCGCGCGTGGCCTTCGCCGCGGCTTCGAGGGTTTTCACCGCTTCGTCGATTTTTCCGCACACCTCCTGCACTTTCGCCAACTCGCGGTTTACCTCATATTGTTTATCCCTGTCTTTGAGATTGTTGTAGATTTGCAGGGCGCGTTGCAAATAGTCTTCCGATTTTTCGTAATCGCCGGTGGCAAAAAGTTCGGCGGCCAGCATCACATATCCGGCGGCCACTTCCGCATCGCCCGCATTTTCGCCCAGCGACTTCGACAGTTTCGAGGCAGCCCTTTGCACGCTGTTGCGCGGCATGTTTTGCAGATTAACAACAGAGTCGGGAAGAGACGCCTGCGCTGACACATCCGGATGGGGAAAAATCAGCATCAATGCAGTCAAAATTATGATATTCAAATTTTTACTTCGAAACGACATCAATACTATTTCTTTTTATTTTGTATCAAAAGTAGAAAAGATTTGTCATCTTATCCTTACTTTTGTTTTGAGCATGTAAAGTAACCTGTTTTTGAAAATTTTTTCAGGGCGTTTCACCAAGTCAACTCCGGCGAACAC
>WRIQ01000146.1 GCA_009782655.1 Prolixibacteraceae bacterium | reverse complement strand
GACGCCCTGCTTGTCGCGGGTGTAATATCCGCCCCAAGGATACATCGAGAATTTACGTTGTCCGCGGGCGGCATATTCCCATTCCACTTCGGTGGGGAGGCGGTATTCCATCAATTCGGGTTTCGATTTGGCTGTCAGGTAGTCCGATTGAATTTTTGTACGCCAGCTACAGAAGGCGCGTGCCTGTTTCCAAGTGACGCCCACCACAGGATAATCGCTGAAACCGGGATGCCAGAAATAGCGGGTCGCCCACGGCTCGTTGTACGAATAGGTAAAATCGCGAATCCAGCATAGCGTGTCGGGATATACGTGTACTTTATCCTTGAAAATGAACGACGATCTGTCTTGGATAGCGATTTCGTTTCCTTCGGGGTCGAATACGGTACCGTCATATTTTTGGGTTTCGTAATTGTAACTGTTGACGCGGCGTGCGGCCTGTTGGTAATCGATCCACCAATATTCGAAAAACAGTTTGCGGGAGTCTATCTCGCGCTTCCCGTGAAACCTTTCATTATCAGGAATATACATATCCTGCAATGCCTGTATATAATCGGGGTCGTTCCATCTGATTTTCGGCCGCCAGTCGATGCGCGGCGGATCCAGCGGATTGCCTTCTTTGTCTTCGGTAATGAGAAACTCAGGATATTGTTGCCCCAGCGTGTGTCGCGCTGTTGAGTCACGCACCCACTCAATAAACTGGCGATACTCGGAGTTGGTAATTTCGGTATCGTCAATCCAGAAAGCTTCAACCGATACGGTTCTTGCCGGAATTGTCGCCGATGCGGGGTCTTGGTCGCTGGGGCCAATGTTGATGACGCCGCGGCGGACAAGCACCATTCCGAGAGGAGCGCTTTCTTTCCACTTGCCTTTGCGCGATACGCCCACAAGTTCGCCGTTGCCGTAGCCGCCTTTGCTACCGAAACTCGAACAGCCGATGAACCCGAAAGCTATGATAACCAGCGATGAAACAAACAGTAATTTTTTCATAGTTTAATATCGTTTTTTTTACAAAAACCTCACACTCTTATATTTTCTACTCCTATTCGTCATCAAATTGAGCGAATAGCTGACATATACTTCATGCGATCCGTATTTTCCCATACCGTCGAGCGGTAGATCGAACGCATATCCGATTCTCAATCCGTTAAATAACTCAACGCCCAGCAGCAACGCAATGGCATCTTGGTAGCGGTATGTAAGGCCACCCCATAATTTGTCGTTATAAACAATATTTGTATTCAAATCCAATTGCGAACTTACCATATCTGTTTTAAACAAAATTGATGGACGTATCTCAAACAACGGATCATTTAATTTGATATTGTATCCGCCTGTCAAATAATAATGCCTTGCTAAAAAGGTTGTAGCCAAATCGGAGAACTTGATATTTGCCTGATTGATGTGTGTAACCGACACTCCCAGATAGTAATTGGAACCGCTCAGGTAGAGGCCGCCGCCTGCGTTGAAGGCCATTTGGCTCACTTCTCCGTTTGGAATGGCTGCGTCGGAACTTGCCGGAGTCCAGATGTCGGCATTTCCTTCGGGAACTTTCCACTCGCCGTTCATACTTTTGCTGAACAGCCCCAGCGAAACGCCGATTCCCAAAGTGCCGAAAGAGAGATTTACCTTGTATGCGTATGCCATATCTATCAAAATGCTGTTGTCGAAACCGAGTTTATCGTTTATCACATTGAGCCCGATGCCATGCTGCCGCCCGAACATATTCAACGGGCTTTCGATGCCGAAAACGAGCGTCCTGGGCGCTTTTTCGTCGCCCGTCCATTGATAGCGGTTCAACATAATTCCGTTGATTGATTCGTCGCTGCCGGCAACTCCCGGATTCACACCGAACTTATAAAACATATTGTTGGTGTATTGTGGGTCTTGCTGGCAAAAAGCAACAAAACATATCAACATCATAAATAAAAAAGAGAATATTTTTCTCATAAATCAATCTTCACAGGCTTAAAACAGGCAAATTTGCAATCTGATTTCAAGCAATATTTTATATTTTCTCTGGTCAGGCATAGCAAAGAACGTATTAAATTTTCTATTATTTTAATAATCGTTCAGTTTTTCTGATATAGTCCCACCAGATATTAGGGATTTCTTTACATAGCGTTTGCTTGTAATCGCTTTCAGAACAGGCTATTGCGATGCTGTCGCCTTCGTTATAAAATAGTTCGATCCACCATCTGTTTGTTGCCTGATGTTGGTAAAATACCAAAGGTTCTTCGCCATTATTCATTTCAACATAATATTGTTTGAAAGCTTTTTTGTCGATTCCGGGGTCTTCTCTGCTTCTGCGGGTTACGCCTTCGAGGAAATACCAAACTATCTGCGCAGCCAGAGAGGCTGTCATTCCCGACTTGTCGATTTGGGGATTCGCTTCGAAAAGCCCGAAAGTGGACAAACGGTTGCTCAATCCGGCATATCGCGCCAACATACAGGCTTCTTCGCCGGTGAATCCGTTGGGCGAGGCATTGCTTTGTCCCGGAGCGTCGGCATGACGAACTGCCGAAATGTCAAAACTCAGGAAATTTGTATTCCTCAACACCGGCTCCATGGCGGAACAATCATCACGTATCCGTCCCAGTTGCAGAAAGGCAAAAGTGTTGTTTTTCAGAAAATCCAGTGTTGCCGGTGGCACAAAATGGCTTTGCAGGCCAATAAACTGAAGATGGAAAAGCGTCGGGTTCTCGCGCAATATTCGTGAAACAAAATTGGAGGCGCTGGACACTTCGCGCGATGTTTTCATATCGACGCGGGCGTCGGCAACCGCGAGGGAGAATTTTTTATCGTCGAGGTAGGCGCGGGCAATGCCGACACTCAAATCCTGTCCGCCGCCCAAGATAACCGTGACGATTTTGTTTTCTTTCTGATAGTCAATAATGTCGCGCAATGCAAAGTATAAATCGTTATCGGTTTTTCCTTTTTTCAGGTTTCCCATATCGACGATTTTCACCGACGCATCAAAATTGCTGAGGTTATACAGATGCTTGCGTATTTCATCGGGAGCCTTGGCGGTTCCCTTGTTGGGCGTGTTGCTGTCGTTGGGAACGCCCATCAGCGCAACCGAAATTTTGGCCTTGCCGCCTTTGTTGTAACTGCTTGTGTCTTTGAGAACAGCATGCCCCAACGTATGTTTTCCGATTTTTTTCTCTTTCTGGAGAAACTCAAAATCCGGCGGGTCGAAATACAAGCGAAGATCCATCTGGCGGTTATCAATAAATTCAGACTGTTATTTCTTTTTCTTCTTAGCGGGTTTTTTTACTGACGTTCCAATGATTTTTATGCAATCTTCGTATGTAAGGTCTTCTGCTTTAGTGGTTTTAGGAATCCTGTGATTTTCTTTTTTATACGAAATATATGGCCCCCAGCGGCCGTTCAGGATTTTCATTTCCGGATCGTTGTCGAATATTTTGATGATGGCGTTGCGCTCTTTTTCGCGCTTTGCCTCAATCAGTTCGATGGCGCGGTCGAGGTCTGTCGTGTATGGATCGTCGGTTTTTTGCAGCGACACAAACTGGTTGTTGTGCCGCACGTAAGGCCCGAAACGGCCGATACCGATAGCAACCTTTTTATCCTCATATTGACCCAATTCGCGCGGCATTTTGAAAAGTTCCAAAGCCTCGTCGAGGGTAATCGTTTCGATATGCTGTCCGCTGTGGAGGCTGGCAAACCGGGGTTTTATTTCGTCGTTGTCGGGAATGGTTTCGCCCAGTTGGGCGATGGGGCCGTAGCGTCCTATTTTCACCGAAACTTGCTTGCCGTCCGAAGGGTCAAAGCCCAGTATGCGCTCTCCTTTCATCTTTTCCGAATTTTCGAGGGCGTCGACAATCTTTTTGTGAAACGGCTGGTAAAACTCGCCAATCATTTTGTTCCACATTTTTTTGCCTTCGGCGATTTCGTCAAAATTCTGTTCCACTTTGGCTGTAAAATGGTAATCCATGATATCGCCGAAATGTTCCATCAGGAAATCGTTTACAACCATTCCTATATCGGTGGGGAAAAGTTTTGCTTTTTCGGCGCCGGTGGTTTCCGTTTTTTCTTTCTCCTTGATGGTTTCTTTTGATAAAGTGAGCGTTGCAAAGCTGCGTTCTGTTCCGGGGCGGTCTTCTTTGACCACATAATTCCGGTTTTGAATGGTGGTGATGGTTGGAGCGTAGGTCGACGGGCGGCCGATGCCCAGCTCTTCGAGGCGTTTCACCAGCGAAGCTTCCGTAAATCGCGGCGGACGCTGCGTAAAACGCTCGGTGGCTTCTATGGAAACCTGTTCGAGGTTATCGTTCACTTTCAGTGGCGGTATCAGCGCGTCGCTGTGCTGGTGGTTTCCGTTGT
>WRIQ01000145.1 GCA_009782655.1 Prolixibacteraceae bacterium | reverse complement strand
AATGGCTTAACCTCGTCGTTGCCCTGCTGCTTTGGGCGTTGATTTTCATGTTTACACTTTGGTTTTACCCCGAAAAGAATCCTGTCTACTGGATTTTGCTGGCGGTTTTCGTGGCTGTTCTCGTTCTTTTCGGTTTGAAACTGAAAGGGTTCTTGCGTCAAATGAACATGCTGATGGTCTCTTTTTTCGCCCTGATGTTCAGCTTTCATACCAGCTTTTATCAGCATATGAAAGAATATAATGCACCTTTCAAGGCGGTTGAATACTATAATGAACATGCGAAAGGAGAAGAAGAGATTCATTTATACAAGCTGGGTGCACGCTATTGGGAGATGTTTTTTTACGGCAGAAATTATGGCCGTTATTATGAGTTGGAGAGCGATTTCGGCAGGTTGATTCAAGAGCGCGGCGACTGGGTTTTCACCGATGAAGATGGCAAGAATCAATTGGTGCAGCAGTTTCCCGACATCGAGATGTACGCGTATGATCATCGTCCCATTTCAGGACAGACGCCGCAGTTTCTCAATCCCAAAACCCGCGCCTCAAAATTGAAAAAGTTGTACCTTTTGCACATGCCCCGATAGTTCGGTTTTCAGTATCCATTGATTTTTGTAAATAGATGTAAATGAATATACTAATCGCTCCCAATGCCATGAAAGGCAGCCTCGATGCTTTTCGCTTTGCTGGAATTGTTGAAACGGCTTTTCGCACGGTTTCGTCGGTCTTCAACCTGCACAAACTACCCATTGCCGACGGTGGCGACGGTAGCGGCGCTGTTTTGGCAAAAGCTATGCAAGCCGTGCCTGTTGAACTGTCAACCTGCGATCCGCTGGGTCGTGGGATGGTTGCAGAAATCAGCATTGCCGGCAATACAGCCATCATAGAATTGGCTTCGGCGTCAGGAGTTAAATTACTTAAAAGCAATGAGTTAAATCCGATGCGTGCAACCAGTTACGGAACGGGACTGTTGATCAAACAGGCTATGGAAATGGGATGCCAAAAGATTCTCCTCTGCGTGGGCGGCAGTGCAACCATCGACGGCGGACTGGGATTGTTGTCGGCGTTGGGATTTGTTTTCACCGATGCACGGGGAAATAAATTGTCGCCCGAACCTACCTCGATGGCAAAAATCGTCGATATTATTCCACCCGAAAGCATAAATTCCGGCGTTGAAATCGTTGTTCTGTCCGATGTAAACAATCCGCTTTTAGGCGAAGATGGCGCGGTGAAAACCTTTGGAAAGCAGAAAGGCGCCGATGCGGAATCGATGATTTTGCTGGAAGAGGGACTTGCTGATTTTGCTGATAGTCTGGAAAAGAAAATCGGCAGAAACCTTTGCGACATGGAAGGAATGGGCGCGGCAGGCGGTGTGGCCCTGGGGCTTACGGCTTTTTTCAATGCTAAAATCGTTCAGGGCGCTTCTTCCATTTTCGAAACCATTTACCTCGACAAATTTTTGGCTTGGGCCGATTGGGTTATTACCGGCGAAGGCAAAACCGACAGACAAACTTTGTTGATGAAAGCGCCCTATGCTTTGGCTGAAAAAGCTCGCGCTCTTGAGAAGCCTGTATCGGTGTTGTGTGGATCATACGAGCCGGAAGTTTCCGGTTTTTTCGATGGCATTTTTCCCATCATCCGCCATTCGCTGACGTTGGAACAAACCATGGCCGACGTCGAAAATCTTTTGCAAACAACAGCGGAACAATTTGCGCGGCTGCTTTTTCGAAGCCGTGTCGAACTGTTTGAAAATCACAAATTGGTGGAAACGGCGCACTCCCTTTTAAGCGAAAGCAAAAACGAACAGGCTCTACCGATAATCGAGCGTATTGACAAAAACTTGGCAGCGCATTGGTATCTGAAAGGCTTGTATTTCAAGATGAAACAAAATTGGGGCGAAGCAATTAACTACTTTTCTCAAGCGCTGGAAAAAGACGATGGCCTTGCCAAAGCCGCCGTGAACATCGAAATGATAAAAAACATCATGCACTTCACCAACCCGCAGATGCTGAATCCGTAAAACCAGAATCTATGCAGAGAAATTTTTGCCAGGCCGAAAGATGAGTTTTTAATACAAAAAAAGAGCAATGGTTATAAAAGAAAAAATTAATTTCGACAATTTGACAGCAGAGCAAGTCGGTAAACTTTTCCCGATACGGATTGTGCCTTACAATCCTGACTGGAAAATATTTTTTGAACAGGAAAAAGTAGTCATAACAACCATGTTGGGTGAAAATTTGGCACTTACTGTCGAGCATATTGGCAGCACCTCGGTTGTGGGGCTTGCAGCGAAACCTACCATTGATATTT
This sequence comes from Prolixibacteraceae bacterium, assembly GCA_009782655.1. The sequence goes on along the minus strand of WRIQ01000145.1, from coordinate 2,036 downwards.
TGGTTGAAGTATCGAACTTAAGCGATGAGATAAAGCTGGATATAACCAAAAAATTGGAAAGGATTGGCTACGGAAACATGTACAATGCCGACACGGGAAATAAAATGACTTTTGGCAAGGGGTATGATGAAAATTACAATTGTGCGATAACTTATCACATACATATTCGCGAAAAGAGCAGTACGCCGCAAGACGAAATATACTTTCGAGATTATTTACGTCAAAACTCCGATGCTCGCAATGAGTATGAAAAATTTAAGTATGCGTTAGCCGAAAAATACCAATTTAATCGAGAAGATTACACGCAGGCAAAGACAGAATTTATTGTAAAAATTACCGAACAACAAAAAAAGAAAGAAAATGACGGATTGTAAAATGCCAGAGCAGCCTATGTCGGTAGAGGGAAACAAATTGATTTATGTTTAAGGCGAAAACCGTATGTGTTTACTGAATTAGGAGTGGCAATGCTTAGTAGTGTTCTTAACTCCAAAACGGCAATACAAATCACAAATCAAAAAAAGCAACCTTGTTTGTTTTGCGGGTTGCCTTTTTTGATTCGTTCGCCGGAAAAACCGACAATATTTTCAGTTTATTATTTTCCGTTTAACTCTAATTTCAGCGTTTCGGTGGGTTGGTCGCTGACGTCGGGGGTACCGAAATATTGGATGGGACCGGGATAAACATAACAGGTTTTTTCCGCCCATTCGTTTCTATTTTCGGCAAAATATTTATATGGGGCGCCATCGAGCTTAACCAGCGCTTTTTGTATCACCGGTTTCATTTTTCCATGCTTACGTTCTATATTCATCATCATGGTGATGGGTACTCCGCCTGCAATCCAGTTTTCGGCGCTTGCGTGGAGATTGCGCACTGAAGCCATATATCCGGTTTTACCCTGTCTTATGAGCGCCGACGCTGTATAACCGAGTGAATAGCAATAATCGGCGTCGAAGTTGGAGGGAGCGGCACACCTGCCCTCATATCCGAGAAAGTGATATTGTGTGCTGAATTCGTCGCTGTATTTTCCGGTTTTTTTCATTTTTCCAAGCTCTTTTTTCACCAGTTCGCCCAGCAAACTCTCTGTTTGGATCAGCGATACCTGAACGTTTCCGTGCGGGTCGCGTTCAGCGGTGAGCTGTGCGGCGATGCCCTTGGGTAACGACAAGAACAGCTCGGCCGATTCTTTGGGGAGTTTGTCGGCAACAAAGCTGCGTTTTTCCTCATCGTCGGTTAATTGCTTAAATTCGGCTTCCGTTTTGGAACCTATGGCTAACAAATCGTTGAGCTCATCGATGAGAATTTTCATCTCGGGTATAAATTCCACAAGGCCTTCGGGAATAAGTATTACTCCGAAATTTTCCTTGTTTTCAGCGCGCTTAACGATTGAAGTACAGATCTCTTCCACCACCTGATTTAACGAAAGTTTTTTTTCTTCGATTTCTTCTGAAACAAGGCAGACGTTGGGCTGTGTTTGCAGGGCGCATTCAAGGGCTATATGGCTGGCCGCCCTGCCCATGAGTTTGATAAAGTGCCAGTATTTTTTTGCGCTGTTCGCGTCCCGCTCAATGTTTCCGATGAGTTCGCTGTAGGTCTTACACGCCGTGTCAAAACCAAAGGAAGTTTCGATGTGCTCGTTCTTAAGATCCCCGTCAATGGTTTTGGGGCAGCCTATCACCTGGATCGACGTTCCCTGCTCAAGAAAATATTCCGCGAGCAGGGCCGCGTTGGTGTTTGAATCGTCCCCGCCTATGATAACCACCGCGTTAAGCTCCAGCTTCTTCGCGGTTTCAAGGGATGCGGCGAATTGCCCGGGCGTTTCGATTTTTGTGCGGCCTGAACCAATAATATCGAATCCGCCGGTATTGCGGTAATCGTTGAGCATTTCGGCGCTTATTTCTTTGGTCTTATTGTCAATAAGCCCGCTGGGGCCGCCCAAAAAACCGTAGAGCACAGACGCCGGATTGGCCTTTTTAAGGCCGTCAAAAAGTCCGGCGATAACATTGTGTCCGCCCGGCGCCTGCCCGCCCGAGAGAATA
>WRIQ01000144.1 GCA_009782655.1 Prolixibacteraceae bacterium | reverse complement strand
TCTTCATGTAAAAATTGTTGTTGCGAACAAATGGAATTGGTCAGAGGCCAACGGCAAAGAGATTGAGGTTTTCAGAAAAAACTTACCACAACGTTGATTTACAACATGTTAAACCTTATCATAAAAATCGTTGTAGGCATCAACATAATCGTCTTTGAGTTGATAGGGCAAAAATAGCTTTTCCGACGCTGCGATGTAGTTCGAGATTTCGGGATTTATTTTTTCTGATCCCTGAACAACCGCATCTGCATATTGGATGGCAAATTTTGTAAGTTTTTCATAATCGGGCTTTTCCAGCGCTTTCGTATCGCTCGCTGTTATTCCCTTTAAAACAAGTTTCTTGCGGAAATTCTTATTCAGTTCTCCTTCAAAATCGTCGTCATAAACAGAATAAATCACTTTGGCATGTGAAAACAGCGGATCGTCCTTATAGTATTTTTTCAGGTATATAGGCGCCAAAGCCGTCATCCAACCGTGACAATGAATAATATCGGGCGTCCACCGCAGTTTTATAACCGTTTCGAGAACACCCCGCGCGAAGAAAATGGCGCGTTCGTCGTTGTCGGGGAAAAAATGCCCTTCGTCGTCGGAAACAATGCCTTTTCTGTGAAAATAGTCTTCATTATCAATGAAATATACCTGCATACGCGCCGACTGTATCGAAGCAACTTTGATAATCAACGGATGATCCGTATCGTTAATAACCAAATTCATCCCCGATAATCGTATAACCTCGTGCAGTTGATTCCGCCTTTCGTTGATATTGCCGTAAAGAGGCATAAATGTTCTGATTTCTCTTCCTCTTTCCTGTACGCCCTGCGGGAGATACCTCGATATTTCCGCCATGGGAGTTTCGGGAAGGTAGGGAGTTATTTCCTGAGAAATAAAAAGAATTCGTTTACTTTCCACTTTTATTTTTTTCAAAAAACTATGCAAAATTAATGAAAATTTTCGGAATTTTCAATCGCCCCGAAAAATTAAACCTTTCAAATACATAGGAATCTTAAATTTAGGGTTTATTGGCAATTCCGTCGGGTTGAATAGTGTATTTATACGAAGAAGCTGATTCAGTCGTAAAACTTTACGTCTTTTATTTCAAAACTTCGGATTCTCCTTTCGTTCCGTATTTTTAACATTAATCGAAAAACAAAATCAAAACCCGCAGGGATTTTCTATTTTTATGCAAATTTGGAATATGAATAATTTAGCGGAAATACAGCGGAAAATCTTTCCGGCTGCGGAAGTTTTCCTGCCGGTTCTGGAGGAGTGGAAACAGGCGGGCGAAAGTGTTGTGTTCACCAACGGGTGTTTCGACTTGGTACACCGCGGACATGTGGAGTATCTGGCAAAGGCCTCACAATTGGGCAACCGTTTGATAATTGGGCTGAACAGCGACAAATCGGTGTCGGCGCTGAAAGGCTACGGACGCCCTTTGGTCGACGAAAAGGCGCGCGCCATATTGCTGGCTGCCATGTTTTTTGTCGATGCGGTGATTTTGTTCGACGAGGAAACGCCCGAAAAGATGATAGCCGCCCTCCTCCCCCATTTTCTCGTGAAAGGAAAAGATTATCGGATTGAGGAGATTGCCGGCAGCAAAATCGTTGCCGACAAAGGCGGAAAAGTGGAAACCATCGATCTGTCGGAGGGATTTTCCACATCGGCGTTGATAGAAAAAATTAGAAAATTATGGCCGTAAATAAATTAAAAACCACTTTTTTATGCCAGGATTGCGGCGCCGAATCGCCCAAATGGATAGGCAAATGCCCTGTGTGCGGGCAGTGGAACAGCTACGTCGAAGAGGTTGTTGAGAAATCGCACAAAATTGGCGCAGCATCGGCTCTTGATGCGGGGCAACCGCCGATAATTCTGGGCGAAATTCCCGTTGTCGATTACGAGCGCATCAACGTGGGCATCGACGAGTTCAACCGCGTTCTCGGCGGCGGACTTGTTCCCGGCTCGGTGGTGCTTATTGGTGGAGAACCCGGTATCGGAAAATCGACGCTGGTTTTGCAACTTTCGCTGTTGCTGAAAAATAAAAAGATTCTCTATTCGTCGGGGGAGGAGAGCTTGCAGCAAATCAAACTGCGTGCCGAGCGACTTAAAATAGACAGCCCCAACTGTCTTTTTCTAAGCGAAACTTCGCTTGAAGTTCTGTTGGCCCAGAGCCGTCACGTCAAGCCCGATGTATTGATTGTGGATTCCATTCAGACATTATCGACTGAGATGATCGACTCGTCGCCCGGCTCTGTTACGCAAGTTCGCGAATGCGCCACCGCCATTATGAAATATGCCAAACAAAACCACATTGCTGTGTTGCTCATCGGGCACATCAACAAGGAAGGCAGTTTGGCCGGCCCGAAAGTTCTTGAGCATATTGTCGATACGGTGGTGCAGTTTGAAGGCGACATGCAACACCTGTACAGGATTTTACGCGCTACAAAAAACCGCTTCGGTTCGACGTCCGAAATCGGCATTTTTGAAATGCGTCAGGAAGGGCTGATGGAGATTAAAAACCCGTCGGAGCATCTTATTCCGCACACTGCGCAAGATGTGAGCGGAACAGCCATCGCCGCCGTTATGGAGGGTGTTCGCCCTTTTTTGCTGGAAATTCAGGCGCTTGTCAGTTCGGCGGCTTACGGCGTACCGCAACGTTCGTCAACCGGTTTCGATTTGCGGCGGCTCAACATGTTGCTGGCGGTTCTCGAAAAAAGAGTCGGTTTCAAACTGGCTTCCAAAGATGTTTTCCTGAATGTGGCCGGCGGTATGCGCATCACCGATCCGTCCACCGATTTGGCTGTGCTGGTTTCGGTGTTGTCGTCAAACCTCGACGTCGCCGTCGACCATCGGTTTTGCTTTGCCGGCGAAGTGGGACTTACCGGCGAAATAAGAGCTGTAAATCGTATCAACCAGCGTATTTCCGAGGCCGCGCGACTCGGCTTTAAACGCATATTTGTACCCCTGTTCAACAAAGACACCTCCGACGCTGACGTCGACATTAAAATATTGAAAGTGGCACGCGTGGAAGATGTTTTCAAGAGTTTATTCCGATAAGAGATTCCTCCTAAAGCGTCAGCGCACGAATATTTGTTAATTTTGCCAGTGTTTTACAATGATTTAACAATGCAAAAACATATTTATATAATTGTCATTCTGCTATTTACACTTTTATCGTGTGAGAAAGAAGTTGTGGAAAAGCCGAAAAATCTGGTTTCGCGCGACAAGATGATAAACATAATTGTCGATCTGCATTTGAGCGACGCAGTATTCCAGAGCAGGCGCTATTCAAGCGATCAACTGAGAAAATTCAGCGAAGCCGATTTATATCATTCCGTCTTGAAAAAGTATAACGTCGCCGATTCTGTTTTCGAAAAATCGCTCATCCATTATGCAAGCCAGCCCAAGGAACTTGAAAGAATGTATTCAAAAGTTGTGGGCAAACTCAAAGAAAAAGAAGAGCGTTTGTTGAAACAGGAAATCCTCGAAAAGGAAAAAGAACTTTTGGAGAACGCCGCAAAACCCATGGAAAAAGAGATCGAGGCGACGGCGGAATAGTCTCCCACCCTGCTCGTAAATCGGCTGATTTTCATTTTTTTATAATTGTCCTGATTTCTTTTCCCTCCAACAAAAAAACGAAAAGGAAAAACGCCAGCAACAACAGCGTGTTGAAAGTATGCCGGAGAAAATTGGGAAAAACGGCCGTGAAAAAAGAGACCGCATAAAGTGCGAGCGCCGCCGCGAAATAAGCGGCAATTCGCTTCAAATCGTATGGGACGTAATAATGCTTTTGCCCCCACAAATAATTGATTATAACCATTATAATAAAACAAACCAGCACTGCGACAGCCGAACCCATATAACCCATTCTGGGAACCAGCAAAACATTCAGCAAAATGGTTATTCCGGCGCCAATCAGGGCGATGATGGCCCCAAAACGCGTAAGGTCTTTGATTTTATACCATATGGAAAGATTGAAAAATATGCCGAAAAAAAGATTCGCCATCAATACCAGCGACACTATTTTCAAGCCTTCGTGATATGACGGGTTGATGATCATTTTTACAACATCGATATAAAGCATGATTCCCAAAAATATTATCAACCCGAAAATGATGAAATACTTCATTACATTGGCATACGCCTGCTGGGCGCCTTTTTCTTTGCTTTTTTCGAACACAAAGGGCTCGTAAGCATAGCGGAAAGCTTGCGTAAACATTATCATAATCATAGCGATTTTGAAACAGGCGGTGTAAATGCCTAATTCACTGCTCCAGTTGGCATGGTCAGGGTAAACCGCCGGAAAAACGAATTTGTCCACCACCTGGTTACTCATTCCCGCTAATCCCATCAACATTAACGGGAAACAGT
>WRIQ01000143.1 GCA_009782655.1 Prolixibacteraceae bacterium | reverse complement strand
CATTTCCGTGCGTAAAAATAATCAAAATGGTAATCCTTCGTCTTCTTTAGAACTGTAAAAAGAAGTATTTTCACTCATCCCGCCGCGGGAATCAACAAATTCGGGTTCGTCGTTCATCTTCGACTGGAATCTTGTTTCGCCAGACTCAATGCCATAGGGAATTTCGATGGCCATATCCGTAAATTTCGCCAGTTCTTTTCGGAACGAGAGGCGCACATCGCCGGTGGCTCCGTTTCTGTGTTTTGCAATGATAATTTCGGCGATTCCACGCAACGAATTTCCATTTTCATCGTCGGTAATTCCATAATATTCAGGTCGATGAATAAATAGAACGATGTCGGCGTCCTGCTCAATAGCCCCCGATTCGCGAAGATCGGAAAGCTGCGGCCGTTTTCCTTCGCGCGATTCCACGGAACGATTCAACTGTGAAAGTGCAATTATCGGGATATCAAGTTCTTTGGCAATGGCTTTCAGCGAGCGCGATATGGCGCTCACCTCCTGTTCGCGGCTTCCGCGGCTGTCTATTCCGGCGGTCATCAACTGAAGGTAGTCAACAATCACGGCCTGTATGTTGTGTTGCACCTTCAAGCGGCGGCATTTGGCGCGAAATTCAAAGATGGAAAGCGCCGGCGTATCATCAATAAACAACGGAGCGGAGGATAAACTGGCGATTTTCTTATGCAAAATAGCCCACTCCCACTCTTCGAGTTTTCCGTTTTTCACTTTCTGCGATCCCAACTCTGTTTCAGAGGTTATAAGCCTGTTAACGAGTTGTATACTCGACATTTCGAGCGAAAAAATGGCAACGGGGCGATTGTGATCCACCGCCATGTTTCGCGCCATGGAAAGCACAAAAGCGGTTTTTCCCATGGAAGGACGTGCGGCAACAATCACCAAGTCGGTTTTCTGCCATCCCGAGGTTATTCTGTCGAGAGCGGTAAATCCCGAAGGCACTCCATGTAATCCGTCTTCACGATTGCGGGCGGCTTCTATCAGGTCGATGGCTTCTTTCAGCACTTTGCTCACGCGCACGGTCTCTTTCTTGATATTGTTTTCGGCAACGCCAAAAAGCAGCGATTCGGAAAAATCAATCAGGTCATCCACATCGATGGTGTCGTCGTATGCTTTTCCCTGAATTTCGGATGAAATGCGTATGAGCTCGCGCTGTATATATTTTTGGGCTACGATGCGGGCATGAAATTCGATATGTGCCGCAGAAGCTACGCGCCGTGTCAGTTGCGCCAGATAAGCGGCGCCGCCAACCTCGTCCAACTGCTCTCGGTTTTTCAACTCCTGCGTAACCATCAGTAAATCAACAGGTTTTTCGTTCATCGACAGCGTTTTTATCACTTCAAAAATTTTCTGATGTTCCGGATGGTAAAAACTCTGGGTGTCGATAATATCAGCTATTGCCGTATATGCGTCTTTTTCGAGCATCAAAGCAGCCAAAACAACCTCTTCCACTTCGACGGCCTGCGGAGGTAACTTACCATATTGAGCATTAATCTGCTCTATCGTTGCCTGTGCTGCACTTTTCTCTTTCTTAGCCATTTATAAACATTGATTACGTTAATAAAGCCTGGTTTTGCAAAAGGATGACGAAATTAGATAATTTGGGGGAACAAAAAATTTTCGCCGATTTATATTATCACAAATTTTTCAACAAGAATGTTTATAACTCTCCAACTTGGTATTTATAACGCCTGTAAGGATTTCGCTCAGTTCCTTTCCCATCGCATTGATTTGTTGCGGGATGAAACTCGCCGACGTCATGCCCGGCGTTGTGTTGATTTCGAGAAAATAGAACTTGTTGTTGTGCAGAATATAATCAACGCGCACAATGCCATCGCATCCGCATAAATCGTAAATGCGCCTGCTCAATTGCTGGCACTCTTCGAAAAGATGAGCGGGAAGCCGTGCTGGAGTGATCTCTTCGGACGCACCTTGATATTTGGCTTCGAAATCGAAGAACTCGTTTCGGGGAATTACTTCCGTCACCGGAAAAATTGTTATTTCAGTGCCTATTCTTGTCAACCCGCAGGTATATTCCGTTCCTTCGATAAACTCTTCGACGAGCGCTTCATGGCTTTCGTTCCACGCACGCTCTATGGCTTCCTGCAATTGGGTTTCCGCCTTCACTTTTGTTATGCCAAAACTGGAGCCACCTGCGTTGGGTTTCACAAAAAGCGGCAGTCCCAGCCACTCTATCAACTTTTCGGTATCTGGTTTTTCGCCTTTATTCAGTTTTACCGAACGCGCCATGGTGATGCCGAAACTGCGCAGAAAATGGCTGCACCGCCACTTGTCGAAGGTAAGCGCTGACGCGCCGACGTTACACGACGAGTAGGGAATTTTCAACAGCTCGAAATAGGCTTGCAAAATTCCATTTTCGCCGGGCGTTCCGTGAATAGTAATATAGGCAAAGTCGAAACTCACTTTTTCACCGCGGTTGAAAAAACTAAAATCCGACTTGTCTATGTCGGCAACGCTGCCGTCTTCAAACAAAACCTGCCATGTCTTTTCCTGCATCCGCACCAACCACGGACAAAACAAATTTTTATCGATGGATTGAAAAACATTGGCGCCGCTCTTCACCGACACTATAAATTCGGAGGAATCGCCTCCGGTTATTACTGCAATATTGGGTTTCATAATGATATTTTTTCTGAAATCAGGATTTTCCTGATTATGGTATATTTTGAAAGAAAACCGGGATTTCGATTTTCATAAACATATTTTGAACGCCAAACCTTTCATTCCTTGAGCTTAAATTTCCTCCAACTCGCCACGGTTTGCGATATAATTTCGCCATTTTCCCGTTACGGTTTTCATATCGTCGGGCAACTCCGAATCGAAGAGCATATTTTCGCCGGTCGCAGGATGTTTAAATCCCAACGTCTTGGCATGTAGCGCCTGCCGCGGCAATATCTTAAAACAATTCTGCACAAATTGTTTGTATTTCGTATAAGTGGTTCCGCGCAAAATTTCGTCGCCGCCATAGGTTGAATCGTTGAACAACGGATGCCCGATATATTTCATGTGAACGCGAATTTGATGCGTTCGTCCGGTTTCCAGACGACATTCTACCAAGTTCACATAGCCCAATTGCTCCAGAACTTTGTAATGGGTAATTGCCGATTTTCCATGTTCTCCATCTGGGAAGACCGTGAAAACCTGCCTGTTGCTTGGGCTGCGCCCTATGTTGCCGACAATGGTTCCCTCCTGCTCCTTCAGGTTTCCCCAAACCAGCGCCACATAGCGACGACACGATGTTTTCTCGAAAAACTGAAGAGCCAGATTGTTTTTGGCCTGCTCGGTTTTGGCAACCACCAGCACCCCCGACGTGTCTTTATCGATACGATGTACCAAACCCGGACGCGGATCTTCCGAATGAAACATGGGCAAATCCTGTAGATACCAAGCCAGCCCGTTTACCAGCGTTCCTGTATAATTTCCATGCCCGGGATGCACCACAAGGCCAGGCGGTTTGTTAATAACCAACAAATCAGCGTCTTCAAAAATAATATCCAAAGGAATCTCTTCGGGAATTATTTTCAATTCGCGCTTGGGATAATCCATCACAATGACGATAATATCGTCGGGCTTGATTTTATAATTTGCCTTGACCGGCTTATCGTTGACAAGGATGTTTCCGGCTTCGGCGGCAGCTTGTATACGGCTGCGCGAAGCTTTGTCGATATGGTTTGCAATGTATTTATCGATGCGCACCGAAGTCTGTCCCGGATCTACAACCAAACGAAAATGCTCAAATAGCCCGTTCTCGTCCTGTTCTTCTGTCTCTTCGAAAAATTCCTGCATGGATGTGAAGTTAAAAAAACGATTCGTCATCATCGTCTGTTTCAACAGATTCGGAAGGAGTATCGGGAAAAATTTTGGCAATGTCCACAGACAGCCACACATCAACCGAAGAATTGATGTTCACTTGTTTCGTATCTTCGGAAGATGGGTATTGTTTCCAGATGCGGGCGTTGAGGCTGTCGGCTCGGTTAGTTACGGTTTCATCGTAAATTGCAACGGAAATATGGAGCTTCGACTCGGAAGCTACCATTTGGGCAGTTTCGAACGTCAGACCTACCAAATTAGGCAGTATCACCGTGCCTCCCGATTTTCCCGTGCCTACAAATAAATCAATGAATGTACCTTTGCTTGCTTTCATGCCGGGAACAATTTCGCGGCCGGCGATCTGCGCCTTGAGTACCAAATTCTGGTATTCTGACGGTTCATAAAAACGGTTTCCTTGTTCAATTCCCGGTCTGCCAGTTCCCGGGTTGTCGCGTCCAGGATGATCATCTCCTTTTGTTTTACCGGGTCAAAGGGTCGGTCTGCAAGAAACACCCGTTTCATGGCGTCCCC
>WRIQ01000142.1 GCA_009782655.1 Prolixibacteraceae bacterium | reverse complement strand
AATCTTTTTTATGGCGCTCCGGGAAATCATCTTCACGCCCTGTAATCTGCTCTCTGAACTTAAAGTCGCTCAGATTTTTCAAAGTATTGAGGTCGGAAGTTTGGTAATACATCCGCCTGTTGATGAAAACCACCGTTTTCACGTAGCCCGAAATGGCACTCACATCGTGCGAAACCAGAAGGATGGCCATTTTTCGGTTCAGAGTACGCAGGCGTTTGTAGAGTTCGTCTTCGAACAGGTTGTCGACATAAGCGTCGGGTTCGTCGAGCAGCAAGACTTTGGGATCGCTAATCAATGCGCGGCAAAGGAAAACCCGCTGCATTTCGCCGCCCGAAAGCTCGCCAATAGTTTTTTTCTGCAAATCGAGTACACCCGTTTCATCAAGAAGAATCAGCGCAGCATCACATTCTTCCCTGGCATTTTTGAAAGGAACGGTTCGCATCAGCGACCCTGAACGAACTACATCGAGAACCGTGATCGGAAACTGGCGGTCTATGTGTTTTATTTGCGGCAGATAACCGATGGGGCGCTTGACTTTCGGCAGGTCTTCGCGGAAATAGATTTTCCCGCTGCGGACGGGAACCAAGCCGAGAATAGCTTTCAGTAATGTAGTTTTGCCGCCCCCATTGGGCCCAATGACTCCCACAAAATCGTTTTCAAATATCTTAAAATCAACGTCTTCGATAACAGTTTTATTTCCATATCCAACAGTCAGATTGTGGATATGTATCAGCGGTTTTTCGCAGGTCATCGGAAATTGTCGCTTAAAATATGAGAGATCATCAGCATATTCTCGCTCCATTCGGGTGCGAGCGGCCAAATCTGAATGGCTTCGCCGCCAATTTCACCGGCAAAGGCCTGCGCCCCCTCCTTGTCGAAATCGCTTTGTATATAAATTACTTTTATATTTTCATCACGCGCCGTTTTTACAAGGTCGGCCATATGCGCCACCGTCGCTTCCTTTCCGCCCTGCTCCAGCGAGAGCTGTACAAGCTGGTAATCGAGCGCGAAATACGACAGCGACGGATGATAAGAGATAAATTTGCTGCCGGCAAATTTTCTCATTTCTTCACGTATGGCAATATCGGTTTCTTCTATTTCCTTAATAAACGTCAGCATTTTCGCCTGATATTTTGAGTAATTTTTAGGATTGAGTTTTACCAATTCGTCCGTTATTTTCTGCGCCATTTTCTTAACCCGAACAGGCGACAGCCAAATGTGCGGATCGACGCCCACAGGCTTTCCGTTTTTCTCGTCGCGGCTGCCGACAATGAGGCTGATGCCTTCCGAGAGATTCACCACTTCCATTTTAGAATTCGCTTCGATAATTTTATCGGCCCACGAAAGTTCGAATCCTACATAACCGATGCGGAACCACATGACGGCTCCCGAGATGTTGGTCATTTGCGAAGGCAACAGGCTGTAGGTAGCCGGACTGGCGCCATGGGGGATCAAAACTTCGACTTGAAAATCGTCGCCAGCAATTTTTTCAACAAAAGTTTTCTGAGGCAAAATGCTCACCAATATAACCGGCTTTTTATTAGGATTTTTGGTTGAAGAACAACCGCCAATGATAATTAACAATGCCACTATCCACACTACCTGTTTCATAATTTTTTGAGTTTCGGTAAATCAATTTGAAAAGATATAATATGCTTCGTTGCAAATCAGGTACAAAGGTAACATTTTGAAAATTCACAAAGCATCCTGCTTTTTTTTCGGCTCTTTGGGCGGAACAGGATCGTAACCACTTGAGCCCCATGGATGACAACGCGAAATTCTTTTTACGGCAAGCCATGTTCCTTTATAGGGGCCGTGAATTTTTACCGCTTCGATGGCATAAGTGGAACAGGTGGGCGTATATCGGCACGAGGCGGGCGTAAATGGGGAAATAGCATATTTATATATGTATACGGGAAACAGCACGATGAATCCCAACACTTTTTTCAATATTTCCCATATATGCCGCATTTGTCAATCCTTTTTCGGCAAAGATATTAAATTGAAGGAGATGTATACCGAACGCGGCAAAATTTGCAAGACACGAACGGCAACGCGCTGTCGATGCAAATTTCAGGTTTTCCGCAAATTCTTTTTGGCAGTCAGTTCGATTGTGACGAGGCGTAAAATGGTGGTGCACATCATGGAATTTTCAGGGTAGGCGGCAGGCGCTTCACCGTTGTAGCGCTGCATCAGCAAATCGAGACTCTTGCGGCGTTCGTCTTCGCTGCTTACAATTTCGAGGTGTCCCATTCCCACAATGCTCTCGTAGTACATGGTGCAGTATACTTTTTCGGGAATGTAATGCAACTCATGGGCGGCGTCTAATTGGAAACAGACATAGTTGTTCCGTTTCAGCATTTCAATTTTTTTGCCCTCATGGGCGCAATGAAAATAGAGAACAGGGAAGTCGCCTTTCCACTCGAAACCGTAATTCATGCAAACAATATACGGAATATCGTCTGCCGAAAAAGCAATACGGCAGGCGTCGGCTTTTTCCAGAATCCCGATAATTTCGTTTTTGTCGACAACTTCCCTGTCTCTTCTTCGCATATCAAAAAATTACACAATGAAATTGTTACGATAAAGCGGCAATGGCTGTTCCTATGAGGTTTGCATTTTCCATCTGCGTAATATCGACTGTCACATCGCCATGCCCAAATTCGTCCAGCAGGTTGTTGAGTTCGTCGGTTACCATTTCCGCGTAACTCCTGCCGTTTTTGTTTTTGCTCCAGAACAGGCTTCCTTCTGCTGTCAAGCAAACTTTTTTCACCGAATCGTCGTGCGAAATCAGCAGTTCGATGAGCCCTGCCAGCGAAGCGGCAACCAGCTTTGCCGATCTTTCGTAAATCTCGCGCGCACCCTCCACATATTTTTTCTTGTAGACGTCGGGATAACTCAAAATGGTTGTCAGTTTTTGCGCATCGAATTTATCTTCGAAAGTATCATCGGGAAACGACGATTTCAGAATTTCACCCAAGTACATGCCCGACACGGCTTTCTCGAAACGCTGGCGCCCTTTGCTGTCGGAATTGTTGTCGACGCGCTCATCGACTTCTGTCAGATGCGGCGGATTGAAATTGCCCGACTCAAGATTGACGGGAATCAACCCACTTACATTGAGCGATTTGTCTAACTTACCGATTTTGTCGGCATGGATAAAAGTCGCCATGTTGGTTCCGGTTCCCACAATCAACCCGATGTAGGCGTTGTAGCCGGTTTGCGTGAGGCCGGCAAACAAACTGGCCACCGTATCGTTGATCACCTTGATGCCGGTAAATTTTGCCGTTGTAATTTTTTTGTTGAAATAGTCCATCAGCGGTTTTCCCACCGGCTCGCCAATCATTTTTTTGATATCAACGCCTTTTGTCCATCGCAGCAATTTGGCGTCGCCGTTGGGCATCGATTCTGCCGGATAGGAAAAGCAGTATCCGATGGGCATATTTTCTTCCACTTTGATTTCGCTAACCGGATCGGTTTGCTCGCGGAAGAGGTCTTCTTGGGTGAAGCCCGCCGTTTTCATCTTCGACAAATCTATTTTCCAGCCGTTCTCGGGATGTACTTCCGGTTTCTTTCCCGAAAAATCGACTTTGGCAATCCGATAGTTGGTGCCGCCCAAATCGAGAACAACGGCCTTACCCGTTATCCCCGAAGTCTTGGGCGTAATAAAAGTCGGGATGCATTGGATTTCTGTGTCTTCCCGGTTGAGTCCGGTCTCTACCTTGCTCTTCAGCGAAAGAGCAATCTCTTTAAGTTCTTGTGTGCTAAGGTTCAAAATAGTTCTCATAGTTTAAAAATTAATTGTTGATGATTTAATTCGTAAGATAGAAATGACGTAAATTTATATCTTTTCGGTGAAGTAGAAAACAAAATATTTATAAAGTTGCAGGCTGCTTGTAATAATTGAGAGTTAAGAATTGAGAATTTTTGTCATGCCCTGAATACGGTTGACATAATTTATCTCTCAAAATTGTGTCACCTTTTTTCAGGACGTGACATGTATAACATTCTTTGTGCCTTTTGTATAAGTCTTAGTGTTCTTGCGGTAAGAACCGATAATTTATTTGCGATTTTGCTTGATTATCTGTACATTTACAGCGCACACTGGAGTATTGTGTACTTATGCGAGCAGGGATAATTAACAATTGAAAGAAAATACAATGGAACAGGAAACGCATATAAACAAAAGTTGCGCATATTTAAGTGTTACAGGCAAGCGGTGGGCAGTGCATCGGGACAACGAAATAGAAAATGGAACATTTAACATAAAAAAAACTTTACAATAAATTGCACAACGACTGCGTTAAGAAATAAAAAACACTATTGATATGCCAAAATATATATGTAGCGGAGCGAAGTTAAAGTGTTCGATGGGTGATTCCCATT
>WRIQ01000141.1 GCA_009782655.1 Prolixibacteraceae bacterium | reverse complement strand
GGATTATTACTTGACACCCAGTTATGCATCCTCCACTGCTCGTTCAAGATCTCGGGTTGATTCTCATTGCCGCCGCCGTGATGCTCTTGATCTTCAAATGGTTGAAGCAACCAGTTATCTTCGGCTATCTCCTCGCCGGATTCCTTGTCAGTCCCTATTTTCTTCCCACCGACCCTGGGCAGCCGTTGTACCAATCGTATGAATGGTTGTACCAATACGACTTTGTCGCTCTGCTGGCGCAAATGTTAAGTATCCGAGACACGGATAACATTCACGTGTGGGTGGAACTCGGTGTCATCTTTATGCTCTTCGGTTTGGGACTTGAATTCAGTTTCAAAAAACTGGCTGCCGTGGGGGGTACGGCTATGATCGCCACTTTCATCAATATCAGTTCGATGATAGCCATCGGTTTTATGGTCGGGCGTTTGTTTGGCTGGTCGGTGATGAACAGTATTTTTCTTGGCGGCATGTTGTCGATGTCATCTACAACTATCATTATCAAGGCTTTCAACGACATGGGTTTTCAGAAGCAGAAGTTTGCGGGCATTGTTTTCGGAATGTTGATCGTTGAGGATTTGGCGGCCATTCTGATGATGGTGCTGCTTTCGACATTTGCGGTAAGCCAGCATTTTAGCGGCGAAGAATTGTTCGATAGTATCCTCAAATTGGGATTCTTCATGATTATCTGGTTTGTTGTGGGCATATTCCTGATTCCCACCATGTTGCGCAGGTTTCAAAAATTTATGAACGACGAAACGCTGCTCATCATTTCCGGCGGGCTATGTTTGGGCATGGTTCTTTTTGCTTCATCGGTGGGTTTTTCGGCCGCTCTGGGCGCTTTTATTATGGGTTCTATTCTTGCTGAAACTGTTGAATCAAAGCGCATTGAACATCTTTTGGAGCCGCTGAAAAATTTCTTCGGCGCCATTTTTTTCGTTTCGGTGGGAATGATGATCGACCCGGATATTGTTATCGGATACTGGCGTGCGATATTAATTTTGACGGCAGTGGTGATTGTGGGGCGCATTATTTTCGCCACATTGGGCGTGTCGGTGTCGGGGCAAAGCCTGAAAGTGGCGAGCCAGTCGGGATTCAGCCTTGCACAAATAGGCGAATTTTCTTTTATCATCGCCACTCTGGGGATAAGCTTGGGGGTTATCGCCGATTTTTTGTATCCCGTCATCGTGGCCGTTTCGGTGATTACCACATTCGCAACACCTTATCTGATAGGTTATTCGGAATCGGTGTCGCAATTTATCGAGAAAAGAATCCCAGCGAATTGGGAAAGACTCAAAAACGGATACGCCTCAACGGAATATAAAAATGTGGGCCCGCAGTCGGATTGGAAAAAGCTGCTTAAAAATGTGGTGCGGATTGTTTTAATTTACACTATAATCTGTCTGGCGATTATATTTTTGGCGAATAGTTTTTTTAAACCCTTTGTATTCAGATCTATACCCAACCGATGGGGTGCCATAATTGTAGCTGTTACCACTATTTTGTCCATTTCGCCTTTTATGCGTTCCATGCTGGTGCGGAAAAACAAATCGGATGAATTTCGCAAACTCTGGAACGACAATCGTTTTAGCCGAACCGGGCTTATGGCTATGATATCTGCGCGGGTTTTAATTTGTATTACGCTGGTAATGTTGGTGTTGATTCCGTTGTTTCCTTTTGCCACGCCATGGCTGTTCATTATTTCACTTGTCGTTATTATTGTCGTTTTCTATTCGAAAATGATAAAAAAACATTCGCGGAGGATCGAACAGCGCTTTTTATACAACCTACACTCTAAGGAAAGAATCGCACAGCAAAACGCTCCCATCCAGAAAAAAGTGGTTGGCGACCTGCTCGACAAAGATATCCATATCGAAGAGATTGAAGTTTCGCAAACGTCGTCCGTCATCGGGAAAACGTTGCGGCAGATGAATTTCAAACAAACAACCGGCGTTAATGTGGTTACGATAATCAGAGGGCCGAAAAAAATAAACATCCCCGATGGAAACGAGCTTCTTATGCCTTACGACAAGATTGTAGTTGTCGGCTCTGACGAAGAAATACAAAATTTTATGAAACGAGTGGATAAGGGTAAGAACGATGCCATGGAAAACGCTCCCGAAGCACAGTATCACATTGTTCTGTCGCAATATTATATCGAGGAAGATTCCAGGTTGTGCGGGCGAACCGTACGTCAGTTGAATACCCGCGAAGTGGCCGATTGCATGGTCATAGGAATCGACAGAAACGGACACTCCGTTACCGACAATTTCATAGACCTGCATTTGCAGCCCTGCGATATTTTATGGCTGGCAGGAGAAGAGGAAAAACTGGCTTATTTCGGCGAATTATATGCGTGATAAAAGTAAAAAAGCGGGAATCCCTTTTTTAATATGTATGCGAAATTGTTTGTCGACACACTCAATGTGTGGGTTATATGAAAAATTGTATATTCCGGCAGTCAAAAAAATGAGTGGTTTTTAGCCCTTGTCGATTTTTCCTATGTTTGCAAGTCGTAACGAAATATTTATGGAAATTATTGAGATAAGAACTAAACAGGAACGTTCTGAATTTGTAAAACTTCCGTTTGAAATATATAAAAACAATCCGTTTTGGATACCTCCGCTGAATGGCGGCGAGATGATCATTGTTGATCCGGAAAAAAATCCCTATCGCCAGACTGCCGATTCAAAATTTTGGATTGTCAGGAAAAAAGGAAAGGCTGTGGGGCGAATCGGAGCCATTATTCCCCATGCCTACAATGCGAAAACGGGGGAGAATTACGGAAGAATCACGCGTCCCGAATTTATCGACGATGATGATGTTACCGACTTGCTGTTTAAGACGGCTGAAGAGTGGATTAAGTCGCAGGGAATGACGGCTGTAACGGGGCCGCTGGGATTTTCCAATATCGACGCGCAAGCGCTGCTGATCGACGGATTTGATCAAGAACCGTCGGTGGCATCGGTGTATCATCTTCCGTATTATAAAAATCATTTTGAGCGGCTGGGATATGGTAAATTGATTGACTGGGTGGAGTTTAACCTCTTTCTCGAAAAGCAAATTCCCGAAAAAGCCGCCCGTTTGGCCGCACTCGTCAGCGACAGGTACGCACTGCGGATAGAACGGATGAAAAATAAAAAACAACTGCGCACATACGGCAGGGAAATCTTCAAACTGCTGAATGTTTCCTTCAACGATTTGTTCTCTTTTGTCCCCTTCGACGATGAAATGACGGAGCATATTCTGGATAGTTACATTCCGGTTATCAATCCGGAATTTGTGCATCTTGTTTTTAATGAGCGAAATGCGATTGTTGGATTTATTATTCCGGTGCCGTCGATGAGCAAAACCATGCGTATTGCCAACGGAAAAATAAACCTGAGGGCTTTGATATCGTTGATGTGGACGCGGAAACATAACAATATTGTCGATCTCTGCCTGACTGGCGTCGATCCTGAATATCAGAGCAAAGGCGTTGCAAGCCTGTTGATCACCGAAACCTATAAACGCCTCGTAGCCAGAAATATTTACATTGCTGATACCACCGGAATGATTGAAACAAACCAGAAAGCCATTCAAAACTGGAAAAATTTCAATCACGAAATGACTAAGCGGAAAAGATGCTACATCAAGATGATTTAATAAACCGTTTATAATTCAGGCGTTATGTGATTTTTGTATGGCGATTTATGGAATTTTCCATGTGATATTCTCAGGTAAATTGCGCAAAAAAACGTCGCAGTTTTTTGAAAACCGATATTTGGCAAAACGGATTGTCCGAAAACAAATTCATGGTTATTTCCCGAAAATAAAACATATTTTTATTTTCGCCGTTATATTCCCATGATTTACCGAAAAAAAGAGTTACGGGAGAAATAAGAATCCTATTTTTGTTTCCGCAAAAAAAATTACCATGAAGAATAAGATTTTTATACTGTTCATTATGTTGTCGTTGTCGCAATATGGTTTTGCGCAGGATTTGGCTGAGCGGCAGATTGAATTAAATGCGTTTGAAAGTTTGTATATCGAAGGCGGATTCCGCGTTTACCTCTATCAGGTTTCCAAACCTTATCTGCTGGTGAAAGCGCCGGGCGACAACCAGATAGACGCTCTCATCGTCGAAAACGATGCGGAAGATAAATCTTTGCTGATAAAGCGCGGGCATTTGAATCTGAACAGGGTGGAGTTGCACATCGGATTTAAGAAATTGGAATTGCTGCATATTTCAGGCGGTGTGAAACTGCAAACCGACGGATACCTTGATATGGAAGATTTTTCGCTGCTGCTTGAAGGTGGCGTGACAGGCAACATCAAGATGAAATCCCAATCAATGGACGTGGTGAGCAAAGGCGGCTCGGTGATAAATCTTTCGGGCGTCACCGGCAATCTCAACA
>WRIQ01000140.1 GCA_009782655.1 Prolixibacteraceae bacterium | reverse complement strand
TTCCCGAAGTATTTCGAAAACGAACGGTTACCATTTCGAAGGGCGCTACGGATTGGAGAACGTAATTTGCTGCTTCCGTGTCGTTTACTAAGTTGTATTCTCCTCCGGCCGGATAGTTCGACCCCAGCCAAACAATCCTGATTTTTGTGGCGATTCCCGGATTTTTCCGCAACGCCAAAGCAACATTGGTAAGTTTCCCGACGGCGAGAACCGTCAGCGTCTTTTTCGATTCAAGCGCTTGTCGAATAATGAAATCGACAGCTTGGGCTCCATCGTGATTTTCAGTGTTGAGAGTGGGCAGTATGTTGTAAAAGTTTTTGTCGGCGCCTTTGAGCAGCGGAATTTTGCCAAACCGATTGCAAAGCTGCATCACGCGGCGTGCTTCGGCATAGTGGTTGTCGATGTTGCCGCCGCCGATGGTGGCATTCACTGTAACTCCCTTTACATCAAATATTTCATCGTTGAACAGCAGGTAGGCCAGCGCATGTTGATCGTCGAGCTCGTTGTTGGTATCGGTGTCGAAAATGACGTCGATTTTTTCGTTTTCTCGGTTTTGCGTATGGCAGGCGTACATGCCGAGAAGCAACAGTGAAATCATAACAAGCAGATGTTTTTTCATGGAAATATCCTTGAGATTTTTTGACAAATCAAATGTTATTGCTGTTTTGCGGTTGTACCTGTTTTAGCGACAGTTGTATGCGTTTTCGTGGAATATCTACTTCGATGACTTTCACCATCACATGCTGATTGAGTCTTACAATTTCATTGGGGTCGGAAACGAAGCGGTTGGCTAATTCCGACAGGTGCACGAGCCCCGACTGTTTTACGCCGATATCGACAAAAGCTCCGAACTTAGTGATGTTCGATACAATCCCCGGTAATATCATCCCCGTTTTCAGGTCTTCCATTTTATAGATTCCGTCGGCAAAGGCGAAGACTTTCGCCGTTTTGCGCGGGTCTCGGCCGGGTTTCAGCAGTTCATTTTTGATGTCGGTGAGTGTGGGAAGTCCCATTTGTGGAGTGATATAATTTTGTAAATCGATTTTGGCGATGAGTATTTCGTTGTCAATCAGTTCTTTCAGTGGACAATTCAGGTCGGCCGCCATTTTTTTCACTATCGGATAGGCTTCGGGATGCACCGCCGAATTGTCAAGAGGATTTTCTGATTCGGGGATACGAATAAATCCGGCGGATTGTTCGAAGGATTTAGCGCCCATGCGTGGCACTTTCAGTAACTGGCTGCGCGAAGTGAAGTTGCCGTTATCGCGGCGGTAGTCTACAATGTTTTGCGCCAGTTGCAGGCCCAAGCCTGAGACATAGGCAAGCAATTGTTTGCTGGCAGTGTTCACATTGACGCCCACATTGTTCACCACTGATTCTACAACTCTGTCGAGGCTGTTTTTCAATTCTTTCTGATCAACGTCGTGTTGATATTGTCCCACGCCGATGCTTTTCGGGTCAATTTTTACCAATTCGGCAAGTGGATCCATCAGTCGCCGGCCAATGGAAATAGCGCCCCGCACAGTGACGTCATATTGCGGAAACTCCTCGCGGGCTACGCCCGAAGCTGAGTATACCGACGCGCCGTCTTCGTTCACCGAGAAAACTTTCAATTCGCGGTTGTAGCGAAGATTGCGGATAAAATCTTCGGTTTCGCGTCCGGCAGTTCTGTTGCCGATGGCGATAGCTTCAATTTGGTATGCTTCAACCATCGATGATATTTTTTTCGCCGCCATTTTTTTGTCGTTTTGCGGGGGATGCGGGTAGATGGAGTCGTTGTGTAGAAGATTGCCTTGCGCATCGAGGCAGACGATTTTACAACCGGAGTAGAAGCCGGGGTCGATGGCCAATACGCGGCAATATCCCAACGGAGGCGCTAACAGCAGTTGGCGCAGGTTTTCGGCAAAAACGGCGATGGCCTCCCTGTCGGCTTTCTCCTTGGAGGAGGCTGCAAATTCCGTTTCTATTGAAGGTTCTACCAGCCTTTTGAAGCTGTCTTCGGCAGCCATTTTCACTTGTTCGGAACTGCCGCCGTAGCCTTTTACAAACATCGAAGTGAGTTGCTCCATCGCTTTTTGCCGGTCGGGGAGGATGGAAACGCGCAGAAAACCCTCTTTTTCGCCTCGCCGCATGGCCAGTAGTCGGTGCGAGGGACATCTTTTGAGTGGCTCCTGCCACTCGAAATAATCGCGGTAGTTGACGCCAGCTTCTTCCTTGTCTTTCACCACTTTCGACTGGATGAGAGCGTAGCTCCCGAAATTACGGCGCACGGCGTGACGCGCTTTTTCGTTTTCGCTTATCCATTCGGCGATAATGTCGCGGGCGCCAGCAAGAGCTTCGTCGGGCGAAGCCACATTTTCGTTGAGAAAAACCGAGGCGCGTTGCTGTGGATTTTTTTCGAACTGCGCCATCAATATTCTGGCCAACGGCTCAAGTCCTTTCTCGCGGGCGATGGTGGCGCGTGTCCTGCGTTTGGGCTTGAAAGGAAGATAGATATCCTCAAGCAGTGTCGTGTGGTAGCATTGCGCGATGCGTTGCTGCAAATCTGCGGTCAGGTTTCCCTGTTCTTCAAGGGTGGCGAGGATGGTGAGCTTTCGCTTCTCCAGTTCCTGCATTTTGCCGTATTGCTCCTGAATAGCTGCTATGGACACTTCGTCGAGGCTGCCGATTTGCTCCTTGCGGTAGCGGGCGATGAACGGCACTGAGCTGCCGTCGTCCAAAAGTCGGACGACAGCATCAACCTGCGCCTCTGACACGGAAACCCGTTCCGCAATAATCTCCATGATAATTTTTTCCATTTACGGTTGAATTTTAAATAGTTGCTCGACATCAACAAAAGATCCGATTACGTTTCAAGTCTTTTATCTTTATCTTTTTATGAACTACCCGATTTTTTTTTTTGCTACCTGATTACTCCTCTTCTTCAAGATTTTGGTCTTTCAGGGTATGCCCCATGCGGTCGCGTTTTGTTTTCAGGTATTGAAAATTGTACTTGTTGGGTTTCACTTCCAGAGGAAGAATTTCCACTACCTGAATACCGTATGCTTCAAGTCCCACGCGCTTAACCGGATTGTTGGTCATCAGCCTCATTTTTGTGATGCCCAGACTTTGCAATATTTGCGCTCCCACGCCATAGTCGCGTTCGTCGGGTTGAAACCCCAGATGGGTGTTGGCGTCCACTGTGTCGAGGCCTTCTTCCTGTAGTTTGTAGGCTGCAATTTTGTTGAAAAGCCCTATGCCACGTCCTTCCTGCATCATGTAAACGATGATTCCGCGCCCTTCTTTTTCTATGATCTGCATGGCTTTATGCAACTGCTCGCCACATTCGCAACGCATGGAGCCGAAAATGTCGCCGGTCATGCACGATGAGTGAACCCTTACCAAAACAGGCTCGTCTTTTTCCCAAGCGCCTTTGATGAGCGCCACATGTTCCTGTCCCGTAGCTTTCTGTAAAAACGGTATCAACTTGAAATCGCCATAAGCAGTAGGCATTTTCACCTCTTCGCCTTTTTTGACCAGCGATTCGTTTTGCAGGCGATAAGCGATTAAATCTTTGATGGATATGATTTTCAGGTTGTATTGTTCGGCAACATTCATTAATTGGGGAAGCCGCGCCATGGTGCCGTCTTCGTTCATGATTTCCACCAGAACACCTGCAGGAAAAAGCCCCGCCAACCGCGCTAGATCGATGGCCGCTTCGGTATGACCCGCTCTACGCAGGACGCCTTTGTTTTTTGCCCTGAGCGGGAAAATGTGTCCGGGGCGGGCGAAATCTTCGGGTTTTGCCAGCGGCGACGTCAGCCATTGAATGGTGGCGGCGCGGTCGGCGGCCGAAACGCCCGTGGTGCAGCCTTCTATCTTGTCGATGCTTACGGTGAACGGCGTTGCGTGGAGCGACGTATTCCGCTGGGTTTGCAACTCCAGTTCCAGCTCATTACACCGCTCTTCGGTGATAGGAACGCACACAAGACCCCGGCCGTTGGTAATCATGAAATTGATCTTCTCAGGCGTAATCAACTGGGCGGCGGCAATAAAATCGCCTTCGTTCTCGCGATCTTCATCGTCAACCACAATGACAAATTCTCCATTCAGGACAGATGCCACAGCTTCTGATATGGTATTCATTTTAAATTCCGGCATACATTCAAAATTTATATGAGGCAAAAATACGGAAAATAGCCGGAAGTTGTCGAACCATGATTTTCTTCCGCTATCGGAGAAAATTCATTGTTTTAGGCCGTAAAACTGAAAGTTTGAAGAGCCAAAAATCGGTTTTTATCGCAATATTTTTCGAAATGGCCTTGCGATAAAAAATACCGACAAAAAAATCAACGGCTCTTCCGGTAACTCAAAATAGCCCAAGTGTTTAGTCCTACTGCAAAACCGCAGAGTGCCAGAA
>WRIQ01000139.1 GCA_009782655.1 Prolixibacteraceae bacterium | reverse complement strand
CCTATCATAAAAAATACGGGATTCGCGATCACCGGGGCGGAGGCCGTGCATCGGCACGTGAAACCATTTCGCGGGTTGTTGCCGGCGCCATTGCCCGGCAAATATTGTCGCAGCAAGGCATTAAGATTTTTGCTTACGTATCCCAACTGGGCGATATTGAGCTGAAAAAAAGCTATCGCGAACTGGAACTTTCAAAAATCGACGAGCACGTAATGCGTTGCCCCGATCCGCAAACCGCTGCCCGGATGATGGCTCACCTCGATGAGCTGTCTCAACAAAACGACACGGCAGGAGGCGTCATCACTTGTGTAGTTACAGGCGTTCCCGCAGGGTGGGGCGAGCCGGTTTTTAATAAACTGCACGCCGATCTCGGCTCTGCAATATTGGGAATCAATGCGGCAAAAGGATTTGAATACGGTTCCGGATTCGCGGGAACATCGATGAAAGGCTCGCAGCACAATGACATTTTTTACAGCGAGAATAAAAAAATACATACGAAAACAAACCATTCGGGAGGAATACAGGGCGGTATTTCCAATGGTGAAGATATATACTTTAGAGTAGCTTTTAAACCTGTAGCTACATTGTTGAAAAAACAGGAAACGGTAGACCTTAGGGGAGATAATGTAACCATAACTCCCCGCGGCCGCCACGATGCAACAGTTTTGCCGCGTGCCGTTCCCATTGTGGAAGCAATGACAGCTTTAGTTCTGATAAACCATTTTTATTTTCAACAAATTTATATTTCAACAAAAAATGCCTAGAAAAAAGAGAGAAAGAAAAATGCTGATGCCCCCCGTAATTAAGGGGATGTCCGTGTATGGTGTTCGTGGACGCAAGGCCAACGAAATTACCATGTTGTTAGAAGAGTATGAGACCATCAGGCTGCTCGATCATCAATTGTTGAATCAGGAGCAGGCCGCTTTGGTCATGGATGTTTCAAGGCCAACGCTCACGCGTATTTACGAAGAAGCAAGACAAAAAGTCGCAAAAGCTTTCGTAGAAGGCCGAGATATTGTTATCAGAGGTGGACACATTATCTTTGAACAGAACTGGTATAAATGCAATAAATGCAAAGCCAGTTTCAGCTTTTATGAAGATGGTGATCCCTATTGCCCTGTTTGTGATTCCAAGTCGGTAACTTCGTTAAACGACTATTTCAAAAGACCGTAATGATCACCAACTAGTTTTTTTCATTGTAGTTATTGAGGGTGCATCCAAAAAGCAGGGTGCATCCTCTTAACTTTTTCAAAAAATACGCTCCAACTGCCCTTATTAACCTAAACTAACAAATTATACTTGTTTTTAAAATTAAACTCCATAATTTTGCCGCTGAAAAAATCCATTAGGAGAGATAAACATTTTACAATGAAAAGATTAATTTTTATATTTCCGGTTTTGTTTGTATTTGGGCTGAAAGCGCAGATTAAGGAACCGGTAAAATGGCGTTTCGAACTCAAGCGGAACGGCGCCGAAGCAGAGTTGTTTTTTACAGCCGTCATCGATAAAAACTGGCATCTTTACGACACCGAAATGGAAGGCGAAGGCGATGGCCCGGTGCCCACGCAATTTATTTTTGCCGACACCACTTTTTTTTCCTTCGACGGAAAATTGCAGAAGGAATCGCAATCCATTGAACATTTCGATAATAATTTAAAATTGAAAGTTCGCTTTTACAGCGACAAGGCTGTCTTCAGGCAGAAGATAATTCTTAAACCTGATCACCCTGAAGCGATTACCGGATATGTCACATACATGGCTTGCGACGACGAGGAATGCCTGCCGCCCACAGATGTCAATTTTTCGTTTTCGCTTACCGATGCGATAAAAGACATTGCTCTGGACAAAGTGGCAAACAGCGGAACAGAACAAAATTTATGGCTTTTCATCCTGATATCGATATTGGCAGGATTGGCGGCAATCCTCACGCCCTGCGTTTTCCCGATGATTCCCATGACGGTTTCGTTTTTCATGCGCGGCAGCAACGACCGTCGCAAAGGAATCAGGACAGCAATTGTTTTCGGTTTGTCGATATTGGCCATTTTCACTTTGCTGGGAGCGCTGTTTTCTGTAGGGCTATTCGGCCCCAATGTGGGAAATATCTTGAGTACCCACTGGATTCCCAACCTGATTTTCTTCACCTTATTTGTGATTTTTGCACTTTCATTTTTTGGTTTGTTTGAGATTGTTTTGCCCGGAGGGTTGGGCAATAAAACCGAAGCAGAAGCTGACAAAGGCGGATTTATGGGCGCTTTTTTCATGGCCATGACCACCGTCATTGTTTCTTTTTCGTGTACAGGCCCTTTCATAGGCGCTTTGATAATTGAAGCGGTGCAGGACGGCGGAATGCGCCCGCTCATCGGCATGTTTTTTTTCGGGCTGGCCTTTGCTGCGGTTTTCATGCTGCTGGCTATATTCCCGTCAGCTTTGAACAAACTTCCCAAGTCGGGCGCATGGATGAACTCTATAAAAATTGTTTTTGCATTTATCCTCTTTGCATTCAGTTTGAAATTCCTCAGCAACATCGATCAGGTATACGGATTCAATATCATCAGCCGCGATGTTTACCTTGCTGTTTGGATTGTTCTGTTTTCCCTGTTGGGACTTTATTTCCTCGGCAAAATCAAATTTGCCCACGACGGCGACGCTCCTCATCTGAGTGTGGGACGGTTAATGCTTGTTATCGCGACTTTTGCCTTTACGCTCTACCTTTTCACCGGACTGCTGGGCGCGCCACTGCGTTCCATTTCGGCTGTGCTGCCGCCGCAAACTTCGCAACCCGGCATTGCGGTACGCTATCCGGCAAATACACAACCCGCTTCGCAACAGTCCACATGCGGCCCCGCAAAATATGCCGATAAATTACACATTCCGCTTGGGCTTCAGGGATATTTCGATTATCAGCAGGGGATGGATTGCGCAAAAGAGCAAAATAAACCGGTATTCCTTGTTTTCAAAGGACATGCCTGCGCCAATTGCAAAAAGATGGAAAACAGTGTCTGGACAGACCCCGAAGTGCTGAATATGCTGGCGAACGATTATGTCATCGTCGCACTCTATACCGATGACAAAACCACATTACCCGAATCGGAATGGGGAACCGGCGTCGATGGCAGGCAGCTCAAAACCATGGGAAAAGTGAACCTCGAGCATTTGATTTCAAATTATGGGACCAATACCATTCCTTATCATGTCATTATCGAACCCGATGGAAGCCAACATCGGCTTGCAGTCACCTTTGATGCGGATACATTCAGGAATTTTCTGGCGCAAGGAAAATAACCGGTTGGTTCGAATTAATTTGGAAGGTTCTTCTAATCTTCAGCGGTATATTGTTTTGGGTGTTTTCCCTTGGCATTCAGTTCGCGGTAATAGGCTTTCATCCGCCTAATGTCGGCTTGGGCGTCGTCGGTTAATTCGAAAGTACCGCGCCATCCCACTTCTTTTCTGCCCCAGTCGAAAAAACCCAAATAAACCTTGGCACCGGTGGCTTTGGCAATGGCATGAAAACCGGCTTTCCATCTTTTTGTTGCCTTGCGCGTTCCTTCGGGAGTGATGGCCAAATGCATGGTTTCACGTTTGTTAAATTCGTCGACTACCTGTCTGACCAACGATGAGCCTTTGGATCGGTCAACGGGAATGGCGCCCATTTTACGAAGAAAAAATCCCAGAGGCCAAAAGAAAAACTCTTTTTTTATGACTACATGCGCAACGCCGCCAACAGCCGCATAGTGAAGCCACGAGATAATAAAATCCCAAGCGCTGGTATGAGGCACTCCTATTATGATGGCTTTTTTATCGGGCATCACTCCGTTGATGGATTTCCAACCCCACCATTTCAATATGAGTTTGCAAAATTTCTGCATGGTTTATACTGTTTTTATTTCAAAATCATGGGCGTCGGCAAAATGCTTCAACAAATCAACGGCAAATTTTTCGGTTTCAGCCAATGAATCGCCGACATAGAAACCAAAAATAACCATCAGGAAACGCTGTGTTTCGAAAGTTACGCCTGTTCGCTCCGAGTCGCTGGTGGGGCTGCCGAAAGCGCCTTCTGCATCGCGCAAAACGGGCATACCTTCGATGTTGAGTATCCCTCGTCCCAAACCGACGTAGGGTTCATCTTTGCAGCCCGTCCCCAGAGATACGCCGCCGGTTATCTTTTCGACGTCGTAACCGCCGATGGAGTAGCCGGAGGTGATCGACACCAGATTCAGCAAATCCACAACATTGTTTATTCGGTATAGCGATTTTTCTTTAACGGCGCGGCGCAGCAACGCTTCAGCAGATAGTCGGTAGCGCGCCGGATCCTTTCCCATGGCTTTGTAGGCTTTGCGCGACGCCTGAATTGCCGGAAGTTTGCTTATATTTTCAATGTTGAGGGAATTGTGCAACCAAGTGCATTTTTCA
>WRIQ01000138.1 GCA_009782655.1 Prolixibacteraceae bacterium | reverse complement strand
CAAAGGTTTTGCCATAGCCCGCGACGGAAAACGCGAAGGCAAGATTGTGGAACTCGACAACCATGGCAATTATTTGGACAGGCCCTTCGATTTCTCGATCACCAAGGCGGTCGCCGGCATCATCATGGGTTCGTTCCTGATAGTTTTTTTCTTTCTCCATATAGCGAGCAAAGCACAAAAAAACATGGGAAAAGCGCCCCGCGGAGCGCAAAATATTGTGGAACCGGTCATCATTTTCGTCCGCGACGAAATTGTAACCCCTTCAATTGGCGAGAAAAAAACGGCGCGGTTCCTGCCCTATCTACTCACTCTGTTCTTTTTCATTCTGTTCAACAATTTGTTTGGGCTGATTCCGCTTTTTCCCTTTGGCGCCAACGTTACCGGCAATATTTCAGTAACGCTTGTTTTGGCGCTTTTCACATTCGGCATCACCAACATTAACGGCAACCGTTACTATTGGAAAGAAATTTTCAATCCCGATGTGCCTGTGCTTATGAAATTACCCGTGCCCATTATGCCCTTTGTTGAAGTTTTGGGCGCGATCATCAAGCCTTTTGTGCTGATGGTTCGATTGTTTGCCAACATGCTGGCCGGTCATCTGATAATCACGGTTTTCATAAGTCTGATTTTCATTTTCGCAAGCGCCATAGGCGCCGCTGCCGGGCTTGTGATGAGCCCCATATCAGTGGTATTTTCGATTTTCATTTTCGTTCTCGATATTTTGGTATCGTTTATTCAGGCATACGTGTTCACTTTGTTAAGCGCACTTTATATAGGCATAGCCACATCCGGACATCACTAAATATAATAATAAATTAACTAAATGTTTTTAACATGATTACACTATTTATTTTATTGGACGCAGCTATTGGAATATTAGGAGCAACCCTCGGTGCGGGCATGACCGCGATAGGCACCGCGCTGGGCATTGGTATCATAGGGAAGAGCGCCCTGGAAGCCATTGCGCGGCAACCCGAAGCCAGCGGCGACATCCGTTCCAGCATGATTATTTCGGCAGCCATGATTGAAGGCGTTGCTTTTCTTGCAGTTATCACCTGCATTTTGGTTATCTTTTTAGCATAATGCCTCAAAAACGGCGTTGTTGCTTATTTAAAACTTTAAATCAATTTTTCGATGGGATTATTTTTGCCCGAATCGGGTACCGTTTTTTGGATGGTTTTCATATTCGGAATCGTGTTGATTATTCTGAAGAAGTTTGCATGGAAACCTATTCTCAATGCGCTTAACGAACGCGAGGCAAGCATTGAAAAGGCGATGAAAGCCGCCGAAATCGCTCGCAAGGAGATTGCAAATGTCAACGCCGACAAGAAAGCCATTAAAGCGGAAGCTCAACGCGAAAAAGAGCGGATTCTCAAAGAAGCCGCTCAGATAAGGGACAATATTTTGGCCGAGGCGAGGGAAAAAGGCGAAGCCGAACGAAGCAAGATTGTAGAACAGGGCATGGCGCAAATTAGGCTCGAAAAAACCGCCGCGCTCAACGATATTAAAAAGCAGGTGGTCAATATTTCGGTTGAGATTGCTGAAAAGATAATCCGCGAAAAGATAAAGCCGACGTCGGAGCAGGAAAAAATCATTGACGGGATGCTTCAGGATTTTAACATGAATTGATTGCGATGAACGACGGTAAAATATCATCGAGATATGCCAAAGCGCTCTTCGAAGTGGCCGTGGATTTGGAGGTGCCCGCCGAAGTGTGCCGCGACATGCGCGAGATAGAGAAGATATGCGCCGAATCGCACGAATTTGCTTTATTTCTCAATAATATGCTGATAACAAAATCGCATAAGGCAAAAATGATGAGGAAAATTTTCGATGCAAAAATACAACCGTTGACATTGCGCTTTCTTTTGCTGACCGTCGAAAAATCAAGGGAGCCCTATTTGGCAGGCATTTGCCGCAATTTTATCGACAGGTACAGAAAATACAGGAACATTATTCCCGTGTCGGTTACCACAGCAGGAGAATTGTCGCCGGAGGCCGTCGGGAAAATAAAGCAACATTTGGCGCTGCAAACCGGCGCAACCATCGAATTGTCCGAGAGAATAAATCCTGCCATTATTGGAGGGCTCATATTGCAAATCGGCGATTATCAATACGATGGAAGCATCGCCAGGCAGTTGAAGCGCGTGAAGGGAGATTTGCTCGGTAAAAAATGAGTTAACACATTTGTAAAAAAAGAATTGTATGACAGATATTAAGCCGGCCGAAGTTTCAGAAATATTGAAACAGCAGCTTGAGCATTTCAGGAGCGAAACAGAGCTTGACGAAGTAGGAACCGTTTTGCAGGTAGGCGATGGAATTGCGCATGTCTATGGCATGTCGAATGTTGAGTCGAACGAGATGGTTGAGTTTGAATCGGGTGTTAAAGGCATTGTTCTGAATCTCGAAGAAGACAATGTGGGCGTTGTGATTTTCGGTTCGTCGGAGTTGGTGAAAGAAGGCGATTCTGTGAAACGCCTCAAGCATACCGCGTCCATCATGGTGGGCGAAAAACTTTTGGGGCGCGTCATCAACACGCTGGGCGAGCCGCTTGACGACAAAGGCCCCATTGACGGCGAGCTTTTCGAAATGCCCCTCGAACGCAAGGCCCCCGGCGTAATCTACCGTCAACCGGTCGCTGAGCCGTTGCAAACCGGAATCAAAGCCATCGATTCGATGATTCCCATAGGACGCGGACAACGCGAGCTGATTGTGGGCGACCGCCAGACAGGAAAAACAGCCATCGGCATAGATACCATCATAAACCAGCGCGACAATTTCGAAAAAGGAAAACCTGTTTATTGCATTTATGTGGCAATTGGACAGAAAGGCTCCACGGTGGCGGGAATTGCCGCAACGCTCAAAAAATACGGCGCGATGGAATACACTGTCATTGTTGTGGCTACAGCCGCCGACCCGGCCGCAGAGCAGTTTTACGCCCCTTACGCGGGCGTTGCCATTGGCGAGTATTTCAGAGATACGGGGCGCGATGCGTTGATTATCTACGACGACCTTTCGAAGCAAGCTGTGTCGTACCGCGAAGTTTCCCTGTTGTTGCGTAGGCCTCCCGGCAGGGAAGCATACCCCGGCGACGTTTTTTACCTCCACTCGCGATTGCTTGAAAGGGCAGCCAGAATCATTGATTCCAACGATGTTGCCGCACGGATGAACGACCTGCCTTCTTGCCTCGTCGGCAGAGTGAAAGGCGGAGGCTCGCTTACCGCATTGCCGATCATAGAAACGCAGGCTGGCGACGTATCGGCCTATATTCCCACCAACGTGATTTCGATAACCGACGGGCAAATTTTTCTTGAATCGAATTTGTTTAACGCGGGCGTCAGGCCGGCAATCAATGTGGGAATTTCGGTTTCGCGTGTGGGCGGCGCAGCACAGGTGAAAGCCATGAAGAAAGTCGCCGGAACGCTGAAACTCGATCAGGCGCAATTTCGCGAACTGGAGGCTTTTTCGAAATTCGGCTCCGAACTCGACGCCGCCACATTACGCGTTCTGGATAAAGGCCGCAAAAATGTGGAAATACTGAAACAGCCGCAATACAGCCCCATGAAGCTGGAACACATGATCGCAGTAATTTATTGCGGTACCAAAGAATTGCTGCGCCGAATTCCGGCGAACAAAGTGAAAGATTTTGAACCCGATTTTCTCGAATGCCTGCAGGTGGAATATAAACCGGTTTTGCAAAACCTGAGCGAAGGAATTTTGACGGAAGATGATGAACGAAATCTCCGGAAAGCAGCACGCGAAATTGCCGACAGGATTGTGAGTGAGGCGACTAAAGCATAATACGGATGTCGGGGTTGAAAGACATAAGAACAAGGATTGCATCGGTGAAAACAACGCGGCAGGTCACCAATGCGATGAAAATGGTATCGGCAGCTAAGTTGAAAAAAGCGCAGGACGCCATTCTGCACTTTCGGCCATACGCCCAAAAGTTGCACGACATCCTCGACCATCTTATTATCTCGCTCGATAGCAACATCGATTCGCCATTCTGCAAAATGCGGGAACCCCGGAAAATACTGATCGTGGCCATCGCCTCCAATCGCGGATTGTGTGGCAGCTTCAACCTGAATATTGCAAAACAAACGGTTGAACTAATCAGCCGTAAATACGGAAAACAAAACAAAGCGGGAAACGTGCAGGTGATGGTCGTTGGCAAACAATGCGAGCAAATGCTTAAGTCGATGGGCGTTGCGCCCGCCGCCGAAAAAAACGACATTTGGCAGGATTTCAACTATGGAAAAACCGAGAAAATCGCCGAAGAAATAATGGACGGTTTTATCGCGGGAAATTACGATTGCGTGGAGTTGGTTTTCAACGAGTTTTCGAGCGCTGCCAAACAGATTACCACATGTATGAAATATCTTCCTGTGGTGATTCCCATAGAAAAGGAAAAACCGCTGCAGCACCACGACATTATGATTTA
>WRIQ01000137.1 GCA_009782655.1 Prolixibacteraceae bacterium | reverse complement strand
CTCGCCCTCCGGATACGAGGTACGTAAAAATTTCTCCCTCGCCGACGGAGTCATCTATCTTCCTGCCGATACCCGCAAAAATGCAATCCTTTTTTTAGAAACCATCCGTCCGGAGAAGGTCTTTTTCGTGAAATATGAATTTTGGCGTCATTACATAAGTGAAATAAAAAAACGAAACATTCCCTTGTATCTGATTTCAGGAATCTTTCGGGATAATCAGCAGTTTTTTTCCGATACGCCTTGGGGCAAATGGTATAGGGAGATGCTGACGGGTTTTACCCGCTTTTTTGTGCAGGATGCCGCATCGCAACAGCTTCTGGAAAACATCGGAATCAAAGGAATCACCATTTCGGGAGATACACGTTTCGACCGCGTTGTGGCCATCGCCAACAGCTCGAAAAACATTCTCCTTGTCGATAACTTTGTGAATAATTCGCCCGTGTTGGTGGCAGGAAGCACTTGGAAACCCGACGAAGAAATTATAATTGAATATATTAACCGGAATGAAACGTTGAAATGCATCATTGCGCCCCACGAAGTGTCGCCCCAAAATATTAACAGACTGGAGCAACTGTTGATAAAAAAGAGGGCTGTCCGTTTCAGCCGTGCAACGCCCGACACCATAGGCAATTACCAAATATTGATAGTCGACGTCATTGGGATGCTTTCCTCGCTCTACCGCTATGGAAGTTTTGCATACATAGGAGGCGGTTTTGGCATGGGAATCCACAATATTCTGGAGGCGGCAACATTCGGCCTGCCGGTGATTTTCGGGCCCAACTACCGAAAATTCAAGGAAGCCCGCGACATGGTTGGCTTGGGAGCAGCTTTTCCGGTGGAAACGGAAGATGAGTTTGGAATTACCGCCGATAAACTTCTCAACAGTGACGACATGAGAATAAAAGCCTCGCACGAATCAGCGGCTTATGTGAATCGCAACAGGGGAGCCACGCGTATTATTATCGATGAAACGTTCATTTCGGGCGAGGAGTGATGCCCTGCTTCAGCCACTGAAAAACCCTCCCGCGATTCTTCGTACACTTCCGGCGGACGATCCACAGGAAATTATTTTTTTGCCTCATTAAAATAGTATATATCTGTATTGTGGGTAATTAACAGGTTTGAGTTGATAACTTTTCTGATTTTTGAGCGAAGAAATTATACAAAATATGTATTAAAATCGGTTATTTGTATTTCGTAAATTTTGTCTTCCGATACAAAGGAAGAAAGACTCGACAATTAAAGAATTTTTAAAAGCAACCAAATTTATAATACACAACACTAAAAGATATTGTGATGGCATCAAAAGAGGCAGTTGTTAAACCACATGCAGGCAGGAAAAATTATTCCCAAGAGGAGGCGTTCAAAGCTTCTTGCAGATATTTCAACGGAGACGAATTGGCTGCGCGTGTTTGGGTGAATAAATATGCGTTAAAAGATTCCTACGGAAATATTTTTGAGCTGACGCCGGACGATATGCACCGGCGTATTGCGCGGGAAATAGAACGCATTGAGCGAAATTACGACAATCCGCTTTCCGAAGAAGCGATCTATCAGGTTTTGAAAGATTTCAAATACATCATTCCGCAGGGAGGACCCATGACCGGCATTGGTAACGACTACCAGATTGCTTCCCTGTCGAACTGTTTCGTGGTGGGCAACGACGGCGATTCCGATTCCTACGGAGGCATCATGAAAATCGACCAAGAGCAAGTGCAACTGATGAAACGTCGTGGCGGCGTGGGACACGATTTATCGCACATACGCCCGAAAGGTTCGCCGGTGAAAAACTCGGCGCTTACCTCCACGGGAATCGTTCCTTTTATGGAGCGCTATTCCAACTCCACGCGCGAAGTGGCGCAAGACGGGCGCAGGGGAGCGCTCATGCTGTCGGTGTCCATAAAACATCCTGATGCGGAAA
Organism: Prolixibacteraceae bacterium; assembly: GCA_009782655.1. The sequence goes on along the minus strand of WRIQ01000137.1, from coordinate 2,550 downwards.
AATTTATCGATGCAAAACTCGAACAGGGAAAAGTGACCGGCGCCAATGTGTCGGTGAAAATCCACGACGACTTTATGGAAGCTGTCGGGCAAAACGAATTTTACAACCAACAATATCCGGTCAATGCCGAAAATCCGGTTTACAAAAAGCAGATCAACGCCCAGGAATTATGGAAAAAAATCGTTCACAATGCATGGAAATCGGCGGAACCGGGAATCCTGTTCTGGGATACCATCATCAAAGAATCGCTGCCCGATTGCTATGCCGATTTGGGTTACCGCACGGTGTCTACCAATCCCTGCGGCGAAATTCCACTTTGCCCATACGACAGTTGTCGCCTGCTGGCAATCAATCTGTATTCTTATGTCAATGAGCCTTATACAAAAGACGCCAGATTCAATTTCGAACTGTTCAAAAAACATATCCACATCGCCCAGCGGTTGATGGACGACATCATAGATTTGGAGCTGGAAAAAATCGACGCCATTTTGGGGAAAATCGATGAAGACCCTGAATCGGAAGAGATAAAACAAGTTGAAAGGAGTTTGTGGCTCAACATTCGGAAGAAAGCGCAGGAAGGACGTCGCACGGGAATCGGAATAACTGCCGAAGGCGATATGCTGGCTGCCCTCGGACTGCGTTACGGAAGCGAGGAAGCCACCGATTTTTCAGTCGAAGTGCAAAAAACCGTGGCCATCGAAGCCTACCGCTCATCGGTGAATCTGGCAAAAGAACGCGGCGCATTTAAGATATACAATGCCGAGCGCGAGAAAAACAACCCGCTCATAAATCGCATTAAAAAATCGGATCCTGGGCTCTATGAGAAAATGGTGGTGCACGGAAGGCGTAACATTGCCCTGCTGACCATTGCCCCCACGGGTACAACCAGCCTGATGACACAAACCACATCGGGGATTGAACCGGTTTTTATGCCGGTATATCGCCGCCGCCGCAAAGTAAACCCCAACGACAAGGACGTGAATGTCGATTTTGTAGACGAAGTGGGCGACCATTGGGAAGAATTCACCGTTTTCCACCAGAAGTTCAAAGTGTGGATGGAAGCCAATAACATTGACTCCAACCGCGATTTCAGTCAGGAAGAATTGGAACATTTAGTCCAACAATCTCCCTATTATATGGCCACTTCCAACGATGTCGACTGGGTGGCCAAAGTGCACATGCAGGGACGCATGCAGCAATGGGTGGATCACTCTATCAGCGTTACCATAAACCTGCCCGCCAACGTGTCGGAAGAGCTGGTGGGCAAACTCTATTTCGAAGCGTGGAAAAGCGGCTGCAAAGGCGTTACCGTTTATCGTGACGGATCGCGTGCCGGTGTGCTCATCTCCGACAAGAAAGAAGAGGTTGCCGTTGCCGATAACCCTTTCCCCACAAAGCGCCCCGAAATTCTGGATGCCGACGTTGTGCGATTTCAGAACAACCGTGAGAAATGGATTGCTTTCATCGGCTTGATACAAGGAATGCCTTACGAGATTTTCACCGGTTTGAGCGACGATGAAGACGGAATACTGCTGCCCCGCTCGGTAACCGAGGGATACATTATAAAAAACTGGGATGACGAACACAATTCGCGTTACGATTTTCAATATGTCAACAAGCGCGGATACAAAACCACCATCGAAGGATTGTCTCACAAGTTTAATCCTATGTTTTGGAATTATGCAAAACTGATTTCCGGCGTTTTACGTTATGGAATGCCCATCCACAAGGCAGTGGAATTGGTTACCAGCCTGCAATTGGGCGACGAAACCATTAATTCGTGGAAAGCAGGCGTTACGCGGGCACTGAAAAAATACATTCCCGATGGAACTGTTGCCGAAGGCGCTTGTGGCGAGTGCGGCTCCAAAGAGGTTATCTATCAGGAAGGCTGCCTCACATGCGTTACCTGCGGAAGTTCGAAATGCGGATGAAAAACAAACGCATAAAAAAATCCCGACGCCCAAGGCGTCGGGATTTTTTTATGCGTTTGCCCAAAGAAATAAAGTTTACGATTCGAGCATTTCCCTGTATTCTTCGGGCGACAGCAGTTGATCAATTTCCGACTGATCCGAAATCTTAATTTTTATCATCCAACCTTCGCCGTATGGGTCATTGTTAATTGCCTCCGGCACGTCGGCCAGCAGTTTGTTGACTTCGGCCACGTCGCCCGAAACAGGCATAAACAGGTCGGAAACGGTTTTTACAGCTTCAACGGTGCCGAAAATTTCGCCTTTATCGAGGGTTTCGCCTTCGGTTTCAATTTCAACAAAAACCACATCGCCCAACTCGCCCTGTGCAAAATCGGTAATTCCCACAGTTGCCACATGCCCGTCGACAAGAATCCATTCGTGATCCTTGGTGTACTTCAGATTATCAGGTATATTCATTTCAACTCATTTTAAATGATTATGGCTCCAAATGTAGAATATATTTTCGAGAAAAATACAAGGCGCCGCCTTAACCTGACGAAAATCAGCTATTGAAAATGGATTTTACAAAAAACGATTTTATGCTTTATTTTCCCCTGCGAAGTTGGGTCAAAAGACAAAA
>WRIQ01000136.1 GCA_009782655.1 Prolixibacteraceae bacterium | reverse complement strand
TTCTATCGCGTACATTGATGATGAATTCCAATTACGGCATCTGTCCCATCATTTACAACCTCATCGAAAACATGAAATTTGAATTGAAGTTTCACGGCTGAAACAGTAAAAGTCGCCGGAGTTCATGCTGCCTTCACTTTTTATTCCTGAATATAAATCCTTTTCACCCTTTGTGAAATGCCGGTGAGAATTTCGTAGGGAATAGTTCCGAGGGTGGCAGCGATTTCTTCGATGGAAACGTTGCGCCCGAAAAATTCTACTTCATCGCCAACTTTTACATCAATGCCGGTAATGTCGGCCATGCACATATCCATGCAGATATTGCCGATGATGGGCGCTTTCTTTCCATTGACCACCACTTTTCCCACACCGTTTCCGAGGCGGCGGTTGAGGCCGTCGGCGTAACCCACCGGAATAACGGCAATTTCCGATGCGATGTCGATTTTGCCGCTTCGTCCATATCCGATGGTCTCGTCGGGTACAACGGTCTTAATTTGAGAAACCACGCTCTTCAGCACACCGATGGGTAGTAGCGGATTATTCGCCCTGCTCACACCATACAAGCCGATTCCCAGCCGCACCATATTAAACTGATATTGGGAAAAACGCTCCATACCCGACGAATTGAGAATGTGACGGTCTATTTTATAGGGAAAATGCTGTATGAGCAAAGCGGTAAGATATTCAAACCGCCCGATTTGCTCCAACGTAAAATCATCGTAAGCAGGCTCATCGCTGGCTGCCAAATGCGAAAATACAGAACTGATTTTCATCTGTTTGTTATGCAACAGAAAATCGGACAGCCGCTTAATCTCCTCTTCCGATTTGAATCCCAAACGGTTCATTCCCGTATCTATTTTCAGGTGAATGGGAAAATCCTGCACCGCATTGAGTGTGAGAGCAGCGGCAAAACCGTATGCCAGTTCATAGGAATACAGATTCGGCTCCAAGCGATAATCAATAAGGAGTTGAAAGCTGTGGTTCTCCGGATTCATCACAACAATGGGCATAACAATGCCGGCATTTCGCAGTTCCACACCTTCGTCGGCAACTGCAACAGCAAGATAATCAACCCTGTGGAATTGTAGCGTACGTGCAATCTCAACATCGCCCGCGCCATACGAAAACGCCTTAACCATCACCATGGTTTTGGTTTCCGGACGCAGCAAACTCCTGAAAACATTCAGGTTGTGAACCAGCGCGTTCATATTGATTTCCAAAACAGTTTGATGCGCCTTTTTTTGCAGTGCCGCCGAAATACTTTCAAAATGAAATTCCCGCGCTCCCTTGAGCAAAACCGCCGACTGTGAGAAATCGCGCGGATTCATATTTCGGATAAACTCTTCCGTGGATTTGAAGAAAATTTTTTCCATGGAAAAACAAGCGTCTGCCTGCATGATTTCGTTGCCCACACCTGCCAGTAACTCCACGCCCGCATTGGCCAGCATTCGGTTTACGTTGCCATACAACTCGGAGGGCGCAAAGCCCGATTGCCGGATATCGGAGAGAATAACCGTTTTTTTCAACCCGTTTTTTTCGGCTTGCACATTCAGCACAGAAAGGGCTATTTCCAGCGAATTGACGTCGGAATTGTAATAGTCGTTAAGCAATAGGCTGTCGTGAACACCCTTTTTCAGTTCGAGGCGCATGGCAAGCGGCGCCAGTGTTTCAAATTTACGCAAAACAGGCTCCGAAACGGCGTCCAAAACCGTCAGCGCCGCAAAACACTGGCAAGCATTCTCAACCGATGAAGCATCGGCGAAAGGAATCGTAAAATCCGCTTTATTGTTGTTCCAATATGCGGAAATATCAGTTCTTCCCGAATTTTCAGTCACAGAAAAATGAATGGAAGCCTCTTTCTCTTTTCCCGACCAGCCAACGGGAACAACGCCATTTTCTGCACAAAAATCGTAAATCAACGGCGCTGTTTCATCCTGATCGGCACAAAAAATCAATTTCCCTGAATGGACAAAGAGTTTCAGTTTTTCGCTAATTTTCTGCTCAAAAGACCTGAAATTTTCTTGGTGCGCGTCACCAATATTGGTGAAGATTCCGATTTGCGGGCCAATCACCGGCTCCAGTTTTTCCATCTCGCCGGGCATGGAAATTCCTGCTTCGAAAATGGCCAGCGTATTTTCATCGCGCATGTTCCAAACCGACAACGGAACGCCCACCTGCGAATTATAGCTGCGCGGGCTGCGCACAATGGAAAAATTATCGGCCAAAATATCGTAAAGCCACTCTTTGACCACCGTTTTGCCGTTGCTGCCCGCAATACCAATAACAGGATAGTCGAAAGAGGCGCGGTGGTACGCCGCCAGCTTCTGCAAAGCGCCGGAAACATCGTCGACCTTGATGACAGCAACTTTTTCCCGGACGTCGATTTCAACATCTTCGGAAACAACAAAAGCCTGCACACCGCTGTCTGCCAACGCAGGAATATAATGATGCCCGTTGTTTATCTTACCGAGAATGGCGAAAAACAGCGTTCTGTCGCCTGCTAAAAGCGTACGGCTGTCGATGGCGATTTTTTCAATGTAATAGCCACTTCCCATATCATTTCTGATGATTTTCCCGCCGACAACGGCAGCGATTTTCTCAAGGGAATCGCGGCTCATGGCATGTCGACTTTATTGAAACAGTTTCGGCAAAGCGGCTCGTAAGAATCTTTTTCGCCCAACAATACAATCTGTTCGTTTTCCGAAAGACGGTGCGAAAATTGGGCTATGGCGCCACAGCGCACACACACGGCATGAACTTTTGTGACATCGTCGGCGACAGCCATCAGATTGGGCATGGGACCAAACGGCTTGCCTTTGAAATTCATATCCAGCCCAGCGATGATAACCCGACGACCCTGATTGGCTAGCTGCACCGCCACATCAACCAAATTTTTGTCGAAAAACTGGGCTTCGTCGATGGCAACAACATCCAAATCGGACGAAAGCAACAGAATATTGGCGGAATTTTCCACCGGCGTGGAACGTTGCGAGTTTTCGTCGTGCGACATTACCTCGTCAAACGAATACCTGATATCCACTGTCGGTTTGAAGATTTCTACTTTCTGGTGCGCTATCCTCGCCCGCTTGATGCGGCGGATAAGCTCTTCGGTTTTTCCCGAAAACATGGAACCGCAAATCACCTCAATATTTCCGGCACGTTTTCCGTTATTTAATGCTCTTTCGATAAACATGACGAAGTAAAATCAGAAATTATTACTTTTACAACCTTTATTGCATTGCAAAATAACATAAAACAAAATAAAATTCAGCAAAAAACAAGTACAACTATGGAAAATAAAAGACTAATGCAACATCTTTTGCGCGATGTCTCTGACCTTGAACGCATTATTTCGGAAGTAAAAAGTTCGGGCATCTACGACCCCGTCGACATGGAACTGATTCATACCCGCACATCGGGGGTAAGACATATGCTCGAAATCGCCGTCAGCAAACAACATACAGCGCCTGCCGCCAAAGCTCAGGCCTCTCATTGTTCCGAACCGCCAAAATCGGAACCCGACGAAAAAGTTCAGTTTCACAAACCGGAAATAAAAGAACAAAAGCCGGAGGAAAAACGGGTTCACCTGTATGAAGAACCTGAGAAAAAGCATTTTGAGGGAAAGCTTGTTTCCGTGAAAACGGAAGAAAAGAGTGAGCCGCGAGAAGAACCGACGCCGGTTGCGCTGTCAGCCGATCTCGAAAAACAAAAGCCTGAAATGGAAAAAACCGCCGCGCCTCAGCCCGAAATAACCGAACATTCGTCGCGGGTTAGTATCGGTTTTATGCAGGATACGCCGCTGCAAAAAACAGAAACACCGCCAACACCGGCTGCCTCCGAAAGCGAAATCAAACTGGAGGAAAAAAAGGAAAACCAGCCGCAAACGCTGGGCGAAAAATTTACACAAAATCGCTCCATCAACGATCTGCTGACCGACAACGACAAAAATGCAGATTATAAATTCTCGAAAATACCTGTGGGCAGCCTGCTCTCGGGAATCGGAATCAACGACCGTTTTTTGTTTACACGCGAACTTTTCGAGGGCGACATAGACCTTTATTACGATACCTTACGGAAAATAGACGCCATGGCCGACATCAACGAAGCGGTTGTTTTCATGCGCGAAAATTTCAAATGGAATAAAAACGAAACCAGCCTGAAATTCATAGACTTGATAAAAAGGCGTTTTTTGTAGACCAACTTTCTTTAAATGGACAAAAGCGGAAAATTATTTATCGTCCCCACTGGAGATCCTGTCTTTGCAGATGTTAAGTAGTAATTGTTGGTATAAGCATCAACATAATACCGTGTATCATCTATTAAATACATTATTCCATCATTAGCATCATAATCAAATATACCCTCATTTAAAACGATATTACCTCCAAGAGCAAAATAAGTATTTTCATAATCATAACTATTCAGTTCTTGAGAGAAAAATGCCAGTTCTGGTCCATCGGAAATTATATAAGGGTCC
>WRIQ01000135.1 GCA_009782655.1 Prolixibacteraceae bacterium | reverse complement strand
GACCCTGCCGATACCGGCATTAAATATCTGACAGAGAATGAATTGATTGAAATATGGCAGTCAAAAGCCCTGCTTATGCTTACTCCAAACGAAAATTTTGTAAAACAGACTGCCGAAAAACGTGAAAAATTCAGATGGCTGCTCAATACGGTTCGTGAAGATTTTCCCTTACTTGCGGTTGCTTTTATACTGGGTACAATAACCGCAACTTTGGGGTTGGCTTCTGCAATTTTTTCTCAACGCCTGATTGATAACCTGTTACCTTCGCGCAATTTTGAAAAAATTATTTTGGGAATTATGCTTTATCTTTTCATTTTGCTTGCAGGCGGAGGTTTGAGTTATATACGCAGCGTTTTTGTGTTGCGTCAAACACGAAATATGAATAACCGCCTGATTGACAGATTTTTCTCAAAGATTTTTTTTCTTCCTAAAACTTTTTTCGATGCTACAAAAACAGGTGAAATAATTTCACGTATGAACGATTCACGGCGAATACAGCAAACATTGTCGTACATTGTCGGCGATGTTTTGATTCAAATCATAATTCTCTTGTGTTCAATAATTTATCTTTGGTTTTATTCATGGAAAATGGCTTTAATAGCGTCGGCAAGTTTGCCGTTTTACGCTGTTCTGGTTGCCCTGTTTAATCGCCGGTTTGTTGAAAATCAGCGTAATGTAATGGTTTCGTATGCTGCCACAGAAAGCCGTTTGATAGATACAATGAAAGGTGTAGATGAAATAAAAAACTCAAACAGACAGAACATTTTTAAACAGATAATTCAAGTAATGTACGGTATTTTTCAGGATTGCGGTTATAAACTTGGAATGATTGGAAATAAATTTGGATTTATTGCACAGGTTATCAACATTTTAATCTCTGTCGGTTTAATTATTTCAGGCGTTTGGTTTGTTTTGCACGATAAATTGACTTTGGGCGAATTGATGGCGGTAATGACCATTGGTGGAATGATAATCGGTTCTACGGCAAGTCTGTCAAGCGTAAATATACGTTTGCAGGAGGCAGGTGTGGCACTCGACCGTTTTTTTGAGTTTATAAAAATAAAACCTGAATTTGAAGAAACGGAAAAAGAACAGGAAACGGATTTTAATTTTGAAAATATCTCTTTAGAAATCAAAGATTTGACATTTCGTTTTGTTGGTCGTACAAAACTTTTTGATAATATTTCGCTCAAAATAGAAAAAGGCGAAATCGTAACGCTTTTTGGTGAGGTAGGTTCCGGCAAAAGCACTCTTATACATATCTTACAAAAACATTATTTTGCAGAATCGGGCAGTATTTTATTTAACGGGAAATCGTATCTGGATTTTTCTGTTCCTTTGTGGCGCAATATCATTAGTGTTGTAAGCCAGCAAACAAAAATTTTCAACGGCACGGTTGGCGAAAATATCTGTATGGGGAATTTTGCCGAAGAATTTGAGAAAATCGTAAAATTTTGTACTGAATTTGGTTTTGATGATTTTTTTAATGATTTTCCGCAAGGTTTGAACACAATTTTAGGAGAAGACGGAATAAATATATCGGGTGGGCAGCGACAACTTGTTGCTCTGGCACGCGCTCTTTACCGCAAACCTGCAATTCTGCTGCTCGATGAGCCAACCGCCGCAATGGATACAAAAACCGAAAAATTTGTTATTGATTTGCTGGAACGGAAAAAAGACCGTTTTGCTGTTTTAATGGTAACTCACCGCCAGTATCTTGCCGAAATATCAAACAGGGTTTACCGGTTGGAAAATGGGAGGACGGTATTAAAAAATACGGTTTGAAATATATGCTAATTCCTTTTCTGAGTTATTCCAAAATCTTATATTTACGGTTCAGAACGGTATTTCCTTTGTGAAACAAAATAAAATTTAAAAACATTGACTATGAGACTATTATTGATTAGCAATTCAACAATGCCGGGCGAATCTTATTTGGACTATCCGAAACAGGAGATTAAGAAATTTTTAGGAGAAAAGCCTGTCGATGCACTTTTTATACCTTATGCAGCGGTAACTTTCTCGTTCGATGCTTATGTTGATAAAGTGAACGAGCGTTTTGCCGAAATCGGGCATCGCGTAACCGGAATCCACACATTTGCCGATCCTGTTGCGGCTGTAGAGCAAGCCGAAGCCATTGTTGTGGGCGGCGGCAACACCTGGCAACTGGTGCGGATGATTCACTACCATCGCCTGACAGAGCCTGTGCGCAAGAAAGTTTTAGCAGGAACGCCATATATCGGCTGGAGCGCCGGCGCCAATGTGGCTTGTCCCACGTTGCGCACTACCAACGACATGCCTGTTGTAGACCCGCTGGGTTTCGACACATTCAATCTGGTGCCTTTCCAAATCAATCCGCACTACCTGGACGCCAATCCTGAAAACCATGCCGGCGAAACCCGCGAGCAGCGCATCGAAGAGTTTCTCGCAATCAACGGTAGCGTCTATGTAGTGGGACTGCGCGAAGGAACCATGTTGCTGCGCGAAGAAAACTCGCTGAAACTTATCGGACAACGAAGCGCACGTATTTTTTGCAAAGGCAACGAGCCTTTAGAATGCTCCGACGCCGACAACTTCAACTTTTTGCTCGAAGGATATGCAAATGTCTGAAATTGCCAAATCGCTGATTGTAAAATACTGCACCGCAATACTTATTGCAGGTTTCACACTGCTCTGTTTACAGGCGCGGGCAACCAACTGTTCGTTCAACTGGTATATGGAGGAGCACATCAACTTTGCGCATTGCCAATATCACATGCGCGAGTCGGTAAGCCTGCGGCAAAAGGCAAGAATCAGGGCGGTCAACGACTATATCGCGCATAAAATCCAACGCGGCGAAATGGAAAACAAGAAGATCGAAATGTCGATGGAGGATCCGCTTTCCATTCCCTACTTTCATGCAGTGAATGCGCCAAAAGCTTTCTATATTACCATAGGCGGAACTGTAGTCGATTTGGAACTCCTGATGCTTATTACAGATGCTTTGTCAAATCCAGATTTTAAATTTTTGGAGCTCAATTCCGATGAATTATATGAACAGGGAATCGAAGATTTTCGCGAAGAACTGCACAAACGCCTGAAGGACGACGACTTCCTGGGCAAGGGTTCGCTGACCGTTTCCCAGATTTTCTATTCCTCCCCCTCGCGTTGCGCGGTGGCGGACGGTTGCGCCATCTCCATTGACCGCCGTCTGACCCGTGGTGAAGACAAGGATCTGGCGCTCGGCCAGATCCGCGACCTGCCCTCGGTCAAAGCCTTGGCCGACAGGGTGAGCGTCTCCATGTACAGCTATGACACTCCGTCCTGGACCGGCCTTGTCTATCCAACGGACTGTTATTTCCCGACCTGGGTGCTGCCAGGAGACCACAAGGTGACCCAGGCCGCGGAAGACGCCTACCGGAGCCTTTTCGGCAAGGAGCCGCGCACGGACAAATGGACCTTCTCGACGAACGGCGTCTCCATCATGGGCATGTTCGGCATCCCGGTGGTTGGCTTCGGGCCGGGCAAGGAAAAGGAAGCCCACGCGCCCAACGAAAAAACCTGGAAAGCGGACCTGGTGGCCTGTGCCGCCCTGTATGCGGCCCTGCCCGGCGTTTACGCCCGGCTGAACAAAGGATAAGGCCATAGCGCGCCTTAAGGCAAAAACACGTAACACAGAGGAGCGATCATGGACCGCGCACGTATCCGCCGACAGATCACGCGTTTGGCTGACCTGAACTACAGCGGCATGTATCAGAAAGACTTCCTGGAAACCTGGCACAAAACCGACGAAGAAATAGCCGCCACCTTCGCCACGGCCGACATCCTGCGAGGCTTGCGTGAAGCGGGCCTTTCCGCCAGGGTGTTTGATTCCGGCCTGGGCATTTCCATTTTTCGCGACAATTCCACCCGTACCCGCTTTTCCTTTGCCTCGGCCTGCAACCTGCTGGGGCTCGGCCTGCAGGATCTGGACGAAGGCAAATCCCAGATCGCCCACGGCGAAACCGTGCGTGAAACCGCGACCATGGTCTCTTTCATGGCTGAAACCATCGGCATCCGGGACGACATGTTCATCGGCAAGGGCAACGCCTATATGCGCGAGGTGGCCGCCGCCCTGGAAGCCGGCTACCGCGAGGGAGTGCTGGAACAGCGCCCGACCGTCGTGGACCTGCAGTGCGACATTGATCACCCGACCCAGGCCATGGCCGACATGCTGCATATCATCCACCATTACGGCGGCGTGGACAAGCTTCAGGGCAAAAAGATCGCCATGACCTGGGCCTATTCCCCCTCCTACGGCAAGCCCCTGTCCGTGCCCCAGGGCGTGATTGGCCTGATGACCCGTTTCGGCATGCACGTGACCCTGGCGCACCCGAAGGGCTATGAAGTCATGCCCGAGGTGGAGGCCGTGGCCATGCAAAACGCCAAGACCGCCGGCTGCACGTTCAAGCGCTCCAACTCCATGGAAGAAGCCTTTGAAGGCGCGGATATCGTGTATCCCAAGAGCTGGGCGCCTTTCTCGGCCATGGAAAAGCGTTCCAAG
>WRIQ01000134.1 GCA_009782655.1 Prolixibacteraceae bacterium | reverse complement strand
TGCCCACTCCGCCCGATTTGTTGGCATTTCCTTTCCAACTTTTCTGGTACCATTTTCCGCGTGAGGTAATATAAGTCAGGTCTACGTCATACTTTTCGCTGGCAACCCGACTGTCGATTTGGTTTTTCAAAGCAGCGATAACGGGATGAAGGCGCAATTGCAAAATGTTGAATACGCGTTTTCCGGTTTCTTTTTCGGTTTTGTACAGCGGCTCCAACTCGCAGGGATTGAGTACCAGAGGCTTTTCACAAATCACATCGGCGCCCTGCGACATCGAATAGAGAATGTGCTCCGAGTGCAGATAGTTGGGCGTACATATCGAGGCATAGTCGACGCCTTTTTTCCCAACCATAAAAGCGCTCAGGTCAGCAAAATCGCTGAAGAACTCTGCATCGGGGAAATAGCTGTCAATGCGTCCCATCACATCGAAACGGTCAATGGCGCAAACTAAATTGCCGCAGGTTTCCTTAATGGCTTTCATATGGCGTTCGGCAATGTATCCGGCGGCGCCTATCAGCAAAAAACGTTTCATCAAATTATTCCGTATTTTGTTTACGGCGCAAATGTAACAAGATTATGCCAAAAAATTTACGTTCCTAATATTCTAAATTTCAAACAGATTCGGAAAAAATAGTAAAAAAATGGAAAAAACTCAATCCTGATTAAACCTTTTTGTTTTAATAATGTCTCTTAAACACTAAGAGATGTTGATCTCTTCATAAGTTTGTTTAGTTTGGTTAAAGAAATGCCGCCCGCCTGGGTGGCATTTTTTGTTGGTGAAATTCTAATTAGAATTACTGCACAAAAAATAAGCGTAGTTGACTTATTATCAATGTTTTAATTTTCTGTAATTTAACAATGCACTTTTAAATGGGGCAGAAATATTTTATGCCGCCGCTTTTGGTTATTTTAGCCCCTCATTCGGAAAGCATGGAAAGAACCAGAGAACTTGCAGAAACGGGAGTAGGGCGATTGTTGGTAAAATATTTTGTACCCTCGTTTGTCGGCGTCCTCGTCAATACATTATATAATATTGTCGATCGCATTTTTATTGGGCAGGCTGTTGGCGCTGAAGCTTTGTCGGGCATTTCCGTTATATTTCCCATTATGCTGATTATGGCGGGATTCGGAATGCTTATCGGAATTGGCGGCAGCGTTCTCGTTTCCATCAGGCTTGGACAGAAAAACCTGAAAGAGGCGAACAAAGTTTTGGGGACGGCTTTTGTCATGATGTTAGTTGCCTCCGCAATCATTACCATTGTTGGGTTTTTGGTGAAGGAACCCCTGTTGCGTTCGTTTGGGGCGACCGCTGAGACATATTGGCATGCAAACGATTATCTCGATATTATTCTATGGGGCGCTGCCTTTCAGCTTGTCGGCTTCTCGCTGAACAACCTGATACGCTCCGAAGGTAATGCCAATGTCGCCATGGTTTCCATGCTGATAAGCGCCGGAACCAATATCGTCCTCGACGCCATTTTCATTCTTGTTCTTGATATGGGCGTGAAAGGAGCGGCCTATGCGACGGTGATTTCTATGTTTGTGCTTTCGCTCTGGGTTGTGAGCCATTTTTTCAGCAGGCGTTCTATTCTCAAAATGTACAAAGAAAATATGAAACTCAATTTTGGGATTGCCCTGCAAATCGCTGCAGTAGGGTTGTCGCCTTTTTGTATGCAGGCGGCCGGAAGTTTTGTGCAGGGCGTAATCAACACCAAACTCATTTCGTATGGGGGCGATTTGGCCGTGGGCGCCATGGGAATAATAATATCCGTTACCAACCTGATAATGATGTCGATTGTGGCCATCAACATGGCTTCTCAACCCATCATTGGATTCAATTACGGCGCTAAAAACAAAGCGCGTGTTAAAACCACACTTCGCTATTCGCTGATTGCCGCCACGTGTATTTCCGTTTTCTTTTTCGCTCTGTTCGAAGCCATTACCGGAGCGCTCGTAAATATGTTCAACAAAGATAGCGAACAACTATACGACATGTCTGTCAAAGGATTGAGTATTTCCCTTCTGGCATGGCCCATCGTTGGATTTCAGATAATAGCCGGAAATTTTTTTCAGGCTATCAACAAAGCTTCCATCTCCATATTCATTACATTGATGCGCCAAGTGTTGATATTGCTTCCGCTCATCTATTTCCTTTCGGCGTCCTATGGTCTCGACGGCATTTGGGCAGCTTTCCCTTTATCCGACGTTATTGCCGCCTTGATGGTCTCTTTTTTCCTGATTCGCGAGTGGCGCAAGTTGGACAGGCTCTGTTGAAAACAACTGAATTCGATTGAAAATGAATAGTTATTCTTCTGGTTCATATTGAATTACAAAATTTTTCAAAGCATTGGCATGGTTTTACGAGTGATCCCCTTTTTCTCAATTCGCGCCGAGGAGGCAAATATGCCGACAATACAAAGGGCGGCGCAGATGATGAAAGCCATCCGCATGCTTTGCATGAAATTAGTGTGGAGTTCTGGGATAATTTTTTCATTTCCAACGTAAAACGCGATGGCCATCCCGGCAAGTCCCATGCTGAACGACTGCCCGGCGAGCCGCATGGTTCCGGTGGTTGCCGACGCCTGCGTGTAATTTTTCTTATCAACAGAACCCATTATCACATTGGTATTGGGCGATGAAAAAATGCCGAAACCAAACCCCAGCAAGGCAAGCAATGTGACGATTATCCATGTGGGGGTGGAAACCGACAGAAAAATGAGTCCGATGAGGCCGACAACAATGACAGCCATACCGGCTGTGGCTAATTTCGATGGCGAATAGCGTTCCGAGAGATTGCCGGCAACAAGCGAAAACAATGATTGCACGCAGGCCTGCGATATCAGAATAAGGCCTGCCTGACCGGCGTCGAGGCCGCGAATATATTGCAGATACAAACTTAGCATAAAAGCAATGGCCGATGTTGCCGCGTAATTAATCAAAGCCGCGAGCGATGACAACGCAAAAATCCGGTTTCCTGAGAACAACCGGACATTGAAAACAGGATAGGACAGTTTTTTCTCATACCACACAAAAATCACAAAAGCAGAAATTCCCGCTGCCAGAAACAAAACACCCGAAAGGCGCGACAAGGTGGAAAATCCATAGATGACAGATGCCAGCCCCAAACCATAAAGAATACTGCCCAAATAATCAAACTTTTCACCATGCGACTCAACCCATTCGCCTTTCAGCATAAACCGCGAAAGCGCCAAGACTATCAGGCAGATGGAGGTGCCTACATAAAAAATGCTTTGCCACCCGAAATGGTGCGTCAAAATTCCACCGGCAAAAGGGCCGGCAGCTAACGCCGCATAAACAACGGCAACATTGATGCCGAGCGCCTTTCCCCTGCCTTCGGCAGGAAACAGCGACGTTAAAATGGCTATGCTCGTACCCGACGTCATGGCGCTTCCTATTCCAGACAGAAATCGCAACCCAATCAAAATGGTTCCCGAAGGCGCGAATCCACATAAAAATGAGCAAGTCGAAAAAATGAAAATTCCCATCAGAAAAATTTTCTTCCTCCCCTTCAAATCGGCAATGCGGGCAAAGGGAATTTGAAAAATAGCCGTGGAAATCAGATACGAAGTTGCTACCCACGTTAATGTCACGCCATTCATCGAAAATTCGCGGCTTATCTCCGGCAGGGCGAGATTAAGCGCAGAACCCATAAAAGGCACAAGAAACGACGCTATACAAATCACGAATAAGCCGCGCCGCCCTGCCCAATTTGTTTTTATTGAATTCATCGGTTGTTTTTATCTTTAATTATTGTAGCGTAACCCGTCGTTCGCATCAGTCGATAATTTTCTGCAATCTATCCAGTAACCACCGCGGTGTTTTAACAGCTCTACCAGTTTTGGCGTCGGTAGATATCAGTTCCACCTCGCCTTTATTAATCAACTCATCGGCTGGATTATAAATTTCGACTTTGATTTTGAAGCGTACCAGCGGTAACTCTTCGATAATTGTTCGCACAGTTAGCAAATCGTCGTAACGAGCTGGTTTCAGATAGGTGATTTTCAGATTCCTGACCGGCCACAATATTCCGGCTTCTTCAATTTCCCTGTAAGTGATTCCATACTCGCGGAGCAGTTCGGTGCGGGCAATTTCATAATAACGCGGGTACGTTCCGTAATAAACCACGCCCATCATGTCAGTATCGCCGTAGCATACCCTTATTTTTGCATCGTGTGTTATCATTTTCTTTTTTTTGGTTTGCAAATATGGTGTTAATTTAAAAAATATCAAGCTCTGCAATACGGTTTGCCTCTGCCCGAATAGTTATCTTTGATGCAAAAATAACTATGCATTGATAACCGAACATTACCTGAAGCTGGCTACGGCAATGCGGGAAAATTGTCGACAATGCAAATTCACGGCTTGCGGATTTTCGATTTTACGATTTTGTTTTTCCATCCACTGGTTTCTTTGGAAAAAATCCGTTAATTGTTAGAAAGCAAATTATTACCTTTGCATTTCATTTTTCGTAATGAGACAATTGAAAAAAACAGGGAAACATTTT
>WRIQ01000133.1 GCA_009782655.1 Prolixibacteraceae bacterium | reverse complement strand
ACCGTGCAGGATAAGGCCGACCGCAAAATTATCTTCGACCTTGCCAGTGGGGGTTTCAACTCCACCGTGCGGCTGGCAAAAAGCGCAAAGTCGATGTGGCTGCCCATATTCGGTCAGAACAAAGATTATCTCGCCGAAGCGCTCAATGTCTATATGAAACATCTGGAACTATTTCGCAAAGCGCTCTTGAAAGACGACGACAGCGAACTCGAAACGCTGCTCGGCAACGCCAATCAAATCAGGAAAGTACTCGATCCTGTAAACGCGCAGTTGGTCAAAAACGAAGAAGTCATTATAAAGTATTATATGAATGGTGAAAAATAAATATGATTTCCGCATAATGCCCTCATCAATAAAACGCAATAAAATTTCATTCCAAAAATTTATAACAAGTCGCTTTGCGGATAATCATTAAAATAAACGTGGCTTATGAGTCAAAACAAGGAATACAAATGATACAATATGCTAAATATTAACATTTTGTCTTTGCTCTTTCGGCGGCATTCTTGTGAGCCTTGTGGAAAAAATTACTTTTGAGACAGTTCCCAGCAATCTTAAAAATAATAAAAAAATGGAAAACAAGTTAAATATCAGTCCCATAAAAGAGTGGTTGCCACAAATCAATAATCCGTTGTTGATAGCGGGTCCGTGCAGCCTCGAAACAGAGCGGCAAACGCTCGAAACCGCCAGACTGCTGGCACAGGATCACCGCGTTTTTATCTTCAGAGGCGGCGTCTGGAAACCGCGCACACGTCCGGGCTCCTTCGAAGGCGTCGGCTCCCGGGGGCTGAAATGGCTCCAGCGCGTGAAAGAGGAAACCGGATTGCCCGTTGCCACAGAGATTGCCAATGCCCAACATGCCGATGAAGCCATGAAAGCAGGAATCGATGTTTTATGGATTGGTGCACGCTCAACCACGAGCCCTTTCACGGTGCAGGAGATTGCCGACGCCATTCGCGGAAGCGATGCTACGGTGATGGTCAAAAATCCCGTGAACCCCGATGCACAGCTCTGGATAGGAGCCATTGAACGAGTTTATCAGGCCGGAATACGTAATATTGTGGCCATTCACCGCGGATTTACGCCCTTTTCGGAAACCAAATACCGCAACTATCCCAACTGGAAAACCGTTATAGAACTGCGCCGCCGCATGCCCGAAGTGCCCGTCATTTGCGACCCCAGCCACATTGCCGGCAAACGGGAATATCTTTTCGAAATAGCGCAAAAATCTTTCGATATCGGATTGGAAGGACTTATGCTCGAAGCGCATGTCCGCCCCGACGAAGCGCTGAGCGACAAAGAGCAGCAGCTCTCGCCTGAAGCGTTGGGAAGACTTTTGGACAAATTGGTTATCAGACACAGGAGCGTGAGTAATCCACAGTTCGAAAATCAGCTAGAACTGTTGCGCAGCCGCATCGACACACTGGACCGCGAACTGCTCGAAATTCTATCGTCGCGCATGGACATAACCCGCGAAATAGGAAAATACAAAAAAGAACACAACGTAACAGCCTTGCAGATAAATCGTTGGACAGAATTGATGGAAAACCGCGTGGCGCTGGCCGAAAAGATGAACATCAACAAAACTTTTGCCCAGATTCTTTTTCAGCTTATCCACGAAGATTCAGTGCGAATGCAAACCGAAATTATGGATGCCGACGACTGATTTTCAACTGTTGAGCCTGAAACGCCAAGGCATGCTTATCCACGGCTCTCCGGCATATTGAATACCCACGCGCGGATATGCAGTAAAGGAGGTTTTGCAGTTGCCGCCTTCGAGCCAGATGCGCGGACTCGAAAACAAATCTTCGCCATAAAACGAGCGGTCGAGTTGCAGAATTTTGCCCGTTTTGCCGGGGCCGTATGTATTCTCGATGCCGCGGATGAGGACGGCGGCCGGCTCGTCGTCGTCGCCGGTTACAAAATTGAGCATCCAGTAGATTCCGTAAATCAGGTATACATAAACCAGCCCGCCCTCGCGAAACATGACTTCAGTGCGCGGCGTGCGCCCCTTGTGCGCGTGGCAGGCTTTATCGTCGGCGCCACGGTAAGCCTCGGTTTCCGAAATCACAAAACGCGAAACGGTTCCGCTGTCAAACCTGCGCACAAGCGTTTTCCCCAAAAGCGCAGGCGCCACCTCCAGCACATCGCGCCGGAAAAAGGCAGGTTTTATACGTTCGCCGTTTTTCATGGAAATTGTTACCTGAACCGAAATATCTTCAATGGACACAATGAAATCAACGGGCTGATACTAACTTCTTAGATTTTTTTCGCTTTTCTCTTTTCCAAAATCATCATCACAAAATATCCGGCCGCCAGCACAATCAGCAGCAACGAACCAGCTAATGAAACTTTGCCGCCGACGTAATAGGTTTTCGGGTGAAATTTGAACTCAATTTCGTGGTTTCCTGCGGGGAGAATCATGCCGCGCAAAATATAATTTGTGCGGAAATGCGGATGTTCTTTCCCGTCGACATAAGCTTTCCAGCCGTCTTCGTAGTATACTTCGGAGAAAACCACCGGCTGCTCCGACGAGGCGTTGTATTTGTATTTCAAATAATTGGGCTGATATTCGGTAAGTTGGATGGTGGCCGACGAATCGCTCACAAACGACTTCTGCCCTATCAACGCTTCGAAACGCTTGGCGACAATTGCCGTCTTCCCGACGTCCAGCCTGCCGAGGGCGTTAATTTCGGCATCCGCATCGGGAACCATTTCCACCTGATTTACAAACCATGCGTTTCCCATGGCTTCGTAATTGGTGATGGGCGCATAATTCAAGTCGAAAATAAGGTATTTGGTGTTGAGCATGTTCAGCGTGGTGAGACCTGCAAATGGATTCGAAACAGAATCGCCTTTCCCCATGTTGTCAATAAATCTGTTTATTTCGGGCGTAAAGTGAAATTCTATCATCTCCTGATAACGGCGCAATTTGGCGGCATGGTATCCGCCCGTGTTTTTGTGAAAATAGGAAGACCGCGAGTTATTCCACGGATCGGGCAGGAAAAGTACTCTATAGCTTAATGCTTTGTCTTTCAGAATCTCCCTGTCGGCAATGGTCTCTTGGTAAACATTTTGAGCTTCGCGCACGCTTTTGAAATTGTCGTTGTTGAGGTAGCGTTTGTCAACCGTCCACAAGTCGAGCAGGATAAAAGCCGCTAATGCGCCGAAGAAAACGCCGTTTTTAACTTTTTTGGTGTACCACAAGAAGAGGGCGGCGGCGGTCAGCGCAATGAAAACGAAGGAGCGCAGGGCATCCATCCTGAGCATCGACTTGCGGTCGTTGACAACTGCATCGATGAGCCAATCGGGATAGTTATCGTCGAAGGGCGCCGAAAAATCGCCGGCGATGCCGGGTATGAGCGCAAATAACAGCGTAACGCCGCCAGTTATTCCCAACGCCCATTTCATCGCTTTCATAAATTCGGGGCGGGCTACCTGTCCCGAAATTATCTTCTGAACCCCCAAAAATGCCAGCAACGGCATGGCGAAACAGGCAATTACCAACGTCATCTCAGGAGCGCGAAATTTGTTGTACAAAGGCAGATAATCGAGCAGGAAGCTGGTTAGCGGCATAATATATTTTCCCCATGCGAACAGTATTGACATGATGGTTGCCGCCAAAAGCCACCACTTGTCGCACCCTTTCACCACAAAAAGTGCCAGCACAAACAAAAAAACAATGATGGCGCCCACATAATAAGGACCGCTTGTGACAGGCTTATCACCATGATACATAATAATTTGACTGATAACCTGCCGCGGATTTTGAACTTTCCCCTGCAAGACCTCAAAACTTTCCGAATTTATGCCCGGATTGATGAAATGGCTTCCTCCCTTGAAATTCGGAATCAGCAAAGTCATAGTTTCGTCGATTCCTTGGCTCCATTGCACTATATAATCTTTGTCAAGCCCCGACGTGCGGTTTTCGGCATTGTGCGACAACTCGGATTCGCCGCGAATGGAATTTTTCGAATAGGCATAGGTAGACCACAACGACGAGAAGTTAATGCTCAGGGCGATAACCGCTCCGCTCGCCAGAAGCCCCAGCGTCTTGAAAAATGACGCCAGCCGCTTTTCCCTGATGGCATAAACCAGCTCGACAATGCCGAAAACAACCAGCGTCAACATTCCGTAGTAGGTGATTTGAAGATGGTTGGCCAAAATCTGCAATGTCAGCCCGAAGGCGAAGAGCAGAGTTCCTCCGATGCGGTTGTAGCGGAAAGCCATCAGAACGCTGGCAACGACAATCATCATATAACCAATGGCATAGGCTTTGGTATTGTGCCCCGCCCCGATGATGATGAGGTGATAGGACGAAAAACCGAAGGCCAGCGCCCCCGCAATAGTCAGCCACCGGTTGACTTTCATACTGTTGAGCAGGATATAGAATCCTATCATAAACAAAATCAGCATGGAAACCGGATGAAACGGCTTCATCACCTTCGCCTGAATAAAGGTAAACAAGTTCGACGAGTAGAGTACCGAAATCAGATAACCCGGCATTCCACCAAACATGGCGTTTGTCCAGATGGCTTCTT
>WRIQ01000132.1 GCA_009782655.1 Prolixibacteraceae bacterium | reverse complement strand
CAATCTTTCAAATATTTATATTATCATCATGATAGTCACAACCCTCTGGATGGGAATGATTGGCTTCATCGACGACTACATCAAAGTATTCAGGAAAAACAAAGAAGGGCTTGCCGGAAGATTCAAAATTCTGGGACAGGTCAGTTTGGGAATCATGGTAGTGGCGGCCATGTTTTTGAGCGATGATGTGCTGACTCGCGAAACGGTGAAAACCGGAACCGGCGAAATCGTCCATGAACTTGTGGTCGATCCTGTCACTGGCGTGGAGCAGATGAAACCCGTGACGCGCGATGTAAAATCGACACAAACCACGATACCATTCATCAAATACAACGAGTTCGATTATGCATGGCTGGTTGGTTTTGTCGGCAAAAGCGCCAGTTGGCTCAAATGGGTGGTTTATGCAATTATCATTATTCTGATAATCACAGCCGTATCGAATGCTGCTAACCTCACCGACGGCCTCGACGGGCTGGCCACGGGAACGTCGGCTATCAGCGGGGCTACGTTGGCAATTCTTGCCTATGTGAGTGGCAATGTCATATACGCCAATTACCTTAATATAATGTATATCTCCAACGTGAGCGAGCTAACCATTTTCATCGCTGCGTTTATTGGCGCCACGGTGGGATTTCTCTGGTACAACTCCTATCCTGCGCAGATCTTTATGGGCGATACGGGAAGTTTGGCGCTGGGCGGAATCCTTGCCGTTTTCTCGGTTTTGATTCGAAAAGAGATTCTCATCCCGCTGCTTTGCGGTATTTTCTTCATCGAAAACCTGAGCGTTATCATTCAGGTAACTTGGTTTAAATACACAAAACGAAAATATGGACAAGGCAGCAGGGTTTTCCTGATGAGCCCGATTCACCACCATTACCAGAAAAAAGGCATTCCGGAACCCAAAATTGTTACGCGCTTCTGGATTGTGGGAATCATTTTGGCAGTTTTAACGCTTGCAACATTAAAAATCAGATAATGAAATCATTAGCAGTCATACTCGGTGCCGGCGAAAGCGGAGTTGGGGCAGCCGTTCTGGCTCAACAGAAAGGGTATGCTGTTTTTGTTTCTGATTTGGGAATCATCAAAGACGTGTACAAGCAAAAACTCGATCAAAAAGAAATCGAATGGGAAGAATCCAAACATACGGCTGAAAAAATTTTGCAGGCGCAGATTGTAATCAAAAGTCCGGGTATTCCCGAAAATGCGTCGGTAATCCGCTCGATTCGTGAAAAAGGCGTTCCTGTGGTTTCCGAAATCGAGTTTGCCGGAAGATATACCAATGCAATAAAAATATGCATCACCGGAAGCAACGGCAAAACAACCACGACCCTGCTCATCGGCGAAATATTGAGAAGAGCGGGCGTCAATGTGGGCATTGCTGGAAATGTGGGCAAGAGCTTTGCGCTTCAAGTAGCCGAAAACAATTTCGATGTGTATGTAATCGAACTGAGTAGCTTTCAATTGGACGACATGTACGATTTCAAAGCCGATGTAGCTGTCCTGTTGAACATTACACCCGATCATCTAGATCGCTATCAATATAAAATGCAGAACTATACCGATTCGAAATTCAAAATAATCCGGAATCAGGGGAGTAGCGATTTTTTTGTCTATTGCGCTGATGATCCGGTAATTATCCGTGAATTGGAGAAAAAAGAAATAAGGGCGGCGAAACTGCCTTTCTCGCTCAATCCGATTGTCGGCAACGGCGCAGGGATTGAAAACGGCATAATGATGATAAACATTAATCAAAAAAAAATCAACATGTCAATTTTGGATTTGGCCTTGCAAGGCAAACACAACATGTACAATTCGATGGCTGCGGCTATTTCGTGTAAGGCGCTGGATATCAGGAATGATAAGATACGCGAAGTCCTATCCGATTTTCAGGGCGTGGAACACAGGCTCGAGCGTGTCATCAAGGTTCATGGAATTGAATTTATCAACGATTCAAAAGCAACCAACATAAATTCAACATGGTATGCCCTCGAAAGCATGAATAAACCGGTGGTGTGGATTGTGGGAGGAATCGATAAAGGTAATGATTACGAGATGCTTGAAGAACTTGTGCGCAGCAAAGTGAAAGCCATTGTATGCCTCGGTAAAGATAATTCAAAAATTGTAAACGCTTTCGACGGCAAAGTCGACAATATTGTGGAAACGCAAAGCATGAAAGAAGCCGTGAAAGCGGCATACTACCTTGCCAACAGCGACGATGTGGTTTTGCTATCGCCGGCGTGCGCCAGTTTCGACTTGTTCGATAATTACGAAGACAGAGGCAGTCAGTTTAAAGAAGAAATCAGAAATTTGTAAAAATGGAACTCCGCGTTAAAAATATGATGAAGGGCGACAGGATTATTTGGGCTGTGCTGATTTTGCTGTCGCTTGCTTCCATGCTGATTGTGTATAGCGCCACCGGTGCGCTTGCTTACCGCGAGGCTGGAGGAAACACGTTTCATTATCTGGTGCGTCAGATAGTGTTTATCAGTCTGGGGTTTGCAGCAATTCTCATTATGGTCAACATTATACCTGTCAAACTCTATTCCATCGTTTCGCGCCTGATGGTTTGGATCAGCATCGGGTTGTTGGGGCTTGCCATTGGCATGAAAATGACCAACCCTGTGAGCGCCGAGACCGGACGGACGCTCAATTTAGGTTTCATGTCGTTTCAGCCGGCGGAAATTGCCAAGCTCTCGCTGATTATGTATGCTGCAAAAATGCTGGGCATCAGGCAGAGTTCGAAAGAAGAATTGAAAATCGCTTTTTACAATATCCTGATCTATTCGGTGATTATTTGCGGAATGATTTTCCTTTCCAACTTCTCTACAGCGGTGTTGCTCTTCGGCACCATCATGTGCATGTGTTTCATCGGGCGTGTGCCTGTCCGCTACTTGTTTATGGTATTGGCCGTGGGTGCAGGATTGATAGCTTTGATATATTTTGTCGATTTTGGCGAAAATATGGAAGTGTCGCGTTTACACACCATACGCGGGAGAATCGAAAGGTTCATGCATGGCGATCCTGCGGCGCAAGAGGGAATCACTCAGGCCGATTATGCCAAATTAGCCATTTACAATGGAGGAATCATCGGCAAAGGGCCCGGTAATTCCGAAGTTGCCAATTATATATCTCAGGCATACAACGATTTTATCTTCGCCATCATTGTTGAAGAGTATGGCTTAATGGGCGGCATTGCCATTTTGATGTTGTACCTGATACTGTTTTTCAGGGGAATAAATATTGTAAAAAAAACGAATCGAACCTTTCCCGCCTTTTTGGTGACAGGATTAACGTTGCTTCTTGTTTTTCAGGCGTTAATAAATATCGGCGTATCGGCGGGGGTGTTGCCCGTCACTGGGCAGCCGTTGCCATGGATAAGCATGGGGGGTACATCGTTGATATTTACCTCAATAGCCTTTGGTTGCATTTTGAGCGTCAGCTATCAGAATCAGAAAAACAAAGTTGTGGAAGTGCAACCTGTTGCGGCAGAAATTGATGTTCCCGACGAAGATCATGAAATGTAAGAAATGAATGATGGATAACTTTAAAGTCATAATCAGTGGCGGCGGTACGGGAGGGCATATTTTTCCCGCACTATCCATTGCCGGCGAAATACGGAAGAGATTTCCCGGCGCGCAAATTCTCTTTGTAGGCGCCGAGGGAAAAATGGAAATGGAAAAAGTACCCGCAGCAGGTTTTGAAATTATCGGTCTTCCGGTGATTGGATTTCCACGCAAGCTGGGAATAAACACCTTTCGTTTTTTTACGAAATTGCTGAAAAGTATGTCGCAGGCAAATGCTGTCGTAACGGATTTTAAACCCGATTTGGTTATTGGCGTGGGCGGTTATGCCAGCGGGCCGGTTTTGCGTGCTGCAACGGCTAAGGAAATCCCGGCGCTCATTCAGGAGCAAAACTCATATGCTGGCATAACCAACAAAATGCTGGGCAGAAAAGTGCGGGTGATTTGTGTGGCCTACGACGACATGGAGCGCTACTTTCCCCAAGGAAAAATAGTACTCACCGGAAATCCCATTCGCCAAAACCTGCTTGACAACAACGCAACCGACGAAGAAGCGCGCAATCACTTCGGATTAGGCGCCGGACAAAAAACGGTTTTGATTTTAGGTGGAAGCTTGGGGGCACGCACATTGAACAACGCTGTACTGAACCATTTGGATGTAATTCTCGAAAATCCCGGTATCAGCTTTATCTGGCAAACGGGCGCCTATTATTACAACGAAATGGTTGAAAAGACCAAGGGCAATTTGCCCGACAATCTGCTGCTGTATAAGTTTTTAGACAAAATGGAGTTTGCCTATAAAGTGGCTGATGTCATAATATCGCGCACCGGAGCATCGACGGTAAGCGAGTTGTGCGTGGTGGGAAAACCGGCGATTCTGGTGCCTTCGCCCAACGTTGCCGAAGACCATCAGACAAAAAATGCCATGGCGCTGGTTAACAAAGGCGCCGCATTGATGGTGAAAGATTCGGACGTGGACAACCTGCTGTTCGCAGAAACTTTGGCGTTGATCAACAATCCGGAACAAAT
>WRIQ01000131.1 GCA_009782655.1 Prolixibacteraceae bacterium | reverse complement strand
TTCTTTGCCCGTTTTTTTGGCTTCGTCGATGAGCATGTCGCGCAACTGTTTTTGGGTTTTCGGGCTGGTCGATTCGATGATCATATTGGACTGGCGCGTAACTGTATTTAGTTGAATTGCAGCGCGTCCGTGCCCATTGGAGTTGGGAAACCCGTCGATGGGCGTGCGGCTCATCAAAAATTGCCTGAGAATACCGTCTTTTACCACTTCAACGCGTTGTCCGCGAACACCTTCATCATCGAATTTATAGTCGCCGTTGAGCGGTATGCCTTTGTATTTTTTCAATTGCGGGTCGAAAATCACGGAAATATCGGTCGGCAAAACCATTTCGCCTACTTTTTTCTTAAAAGTTTGTGCGTCGAATTCTTTTTTTAGGCGCGCTCCTTCAATGCGGTGTCCGAATATCTCGTGGAAAAAAACGCCGGCAGCTTCGGCGGTCATCAGCGCCGGCCCCGAAAATGATTCGGCAACGGGCGCTTCGCGCAGTGCGACCAGCAAATCGCTTATTTCTTTTGCTGCGGCAATAACCTGAGCGTCGGAAGGCAAATCTTTGATATCGTGGGCAAACCACGACTTGAAAAGCGGGAGATTCATGCCGTCATCGGCAATGACGCCGGCGCTTATGGAAATCCGGTAGGCAACCCGATTTTCGACAATCTCGGAACCTTCCGTATTCACAAAATATTTGCGCGTCAATTCGATTTCGAATGAGGCGGTCCCATGGAGAATGGTTTTATTTTCGGCAAAAACCTTACTGTAACTTTTTATTTTATTTTCCCACATTTCCATATCGGGCAAAACGGTTTCAAATGCTACGGGCTTTTCGTAATAGCGCTCCGGCTTCTCGACGGTAAAATCGTCCGATTTATCTTCTGCCGCCACCATAATCGCCGTATTAGCCTTGACATTTTCGTACCTTTTGACGGCGTTTTTATATTGCTGATCGGTTTTTTGCCACAATGCCATTTGTATGGCCTCCGCATTGTTATCGAGGGGCAAATTGCTTGACATGCCGCCCAAAAAAGTTATTCCGCCGCCCATATTACCGCTCAACTCGCGCGTGTTGTCCAACTGGTGGTTGCCCACGCGTGTCACAACATCAAAAATGCGGTTGCGGTTGTTGGGATTTATGTTCGAAATGTCTCCGAACGACGATTGAATGGCATAACCCTGAATGTCGTATACCCGATAACTGATGTAGTATGCAGGGACAGGTTGTTCGCTCATCACGGCAAAGTTCCGGTTTATTTCGTTTTTGAGGATTTCCACAAGTTCGTCCTGCGCAAAACCATGCTGAACCAGAAACGGCATAAAAAATAATAAAATGATTCTCTTCATCTGATAGAAAATTTGAATGTTAAAAACTTCATAAAAGTAAACTTTTTGAGGTAAATAGGGGTATTGAAATTGATTTAATTATTCAAAATTGTGATAATGTATTTATCCCCCCAAGGTTAATCTTTAGAAATACTCTTATATCTTCCCATCTGTGTAACCTGCTTAGTCTGTGTCATCAGCGTGCTAATTACTACCATCATGTTTTTTTCTGCCTGATACGGTAGGCGCGGTCTGTATTTTTTGTATTTGTTTGTTTCTGCTGATTTATAATTTCATGCTACAAGTAATGGAATTGGTAATAAGTTATAGATTTCATATTATAAGTGTTTGATTATCATGATAATTTTATCTATATTTCTATACAAATTTACTAATTCCAAAATTTTAATTATTACATTGGAATCTACGTCTCCAAATTGATGTTGTATGTTACCATTCTTCCGGAATGTTTGCCAGTAAAGTCAAATAAGTACTTACTAAACCGGTAATCATTTATTTAATTTCAGTATGTGAACAGACTTGCATTTTTTATATCGCAGTGCCTGAGGACATTTCACATCGAGGTGGAATATTTTTTCATTTCGGCGGCCAGTTTTCGGGCGTCTCCGCCGGTGGCTTCATTGAGGCGGCGCCAAAAAGCAGGGCCGTGGTTTTTCTCAAGGGTGTGCACCAATTCGTGGAGAATTACATAATCCGACAGATGTTTGGGAAGTTTCATCAGTTGCAGGTTAAGGCTGATGTTATTTTGCGACGAGCAGCTACCCCAGTTCGACGCGTTATTTCTGATTGTCAATTTATTATAGCGAAAACCGTTTAGTTGCGCCAGTTTGGAAATACGTTCAGGCAGATAGTTTCGCGCTTCCCAACGATACACTTCGTCGAGCACCTTTCGCACAAAATTTACCGTACGCAAGTCTTCAGGCAAAACGTTGCATGGATGGTAAATGTAGATCTCAAGTTTTATGTTTTTGGCAGTGAACTTATCGGTTCCACATTCCAGATAAATGGTATGAAAACGAGTTTTCAGGGGGAACAAGGGGAGGGCTTTTTTCTGTTTCTCCCGATGTTTTTTTTGCTGCGCCGCAATCCAGTCCCTGTTTTTTTCGACAAAACCCAGCGCTTTCCGAGGCGAGACGCCCGGAGGAAACGAAATGCGCACTTTGCTATCGGTATTGACGCTGAGTTTCAAATGTTTTGACTTGCGGCTTTGGGCAAATGTAACTTCGCCGATTCCTTCTATGTTGACAATGGTTGAGGACATGTAAATTCCGTTTTTTTATGCTCGGCAATATGAAAACAGTCTTTATCCGACAAAGGTGTTATTTCGTGCATGATTCGGTTTTGCAAAACTTCCATATTTTCTCTCCTGCTTTAAATGTCAACAAAAATAACATGAAATTACGAATATTCACCTTTTGAATTTGAGCTTAATAAAATGTTTCGTTGAATCGAATCGGAACAGGCTCCTTCAACATTTATTGCCTTTTCAGCTTCTCCCGCATCATTGTTAACCCAACATGCAAAATATCGAGTATGACATTCGCTTTATCGCTGTTTTGTCTTAAATTTCTACCTTTGTCGACAGTGAAAAAACATCAAGGTATGATTCTGAATTCATTAACGGCCATATCGCCGGTCGACGGCCGGTACCGCAACAAGGCGGAAGCGTTGAGCGCCTACTTCAGCGAGTTTGCGCTTATCAAATACAGGGTAACGGTAGAAGTCGAATATTTCATTGCCCTGTGCGAAATTCCACTTTTGCAATTGGCTGCCTTTCCGGCCGACAAATTCGGGTTGCTCCGCGGAATATATTCCGATTTCGGACTGGCGGATGCAGGGAGAATCAAAGAAATAGAATCGGTAACCAATCACGATGTGAAAGCAGTGGAATACTTCCTGAAAGAGAAGTTCGAAGAACTTAACATTGCGGAATACAAGGAGTTTATCCATTTTGGGCTTACCTCGCAGGACATCAACAACACAGCGTTGCCCATGTCGATTGTCGACGCGCTGAAGTACGAATATTATCCGGCGATGGACAATTTGCTGGCAAAATTGAAAGAACTTGCCGCCGATTGGAAAGAGATTCCGATGCTGGCCCGCACACATGGACAACCGGCGTCGCCCACAAAATTGGGAAAGGAACTGCTCGTTTTTGTCGAAAGAATTGAAATTCAACTGAACGGCTTGAAACAACTGATGCTTTATGCAAAATTCGGCGGCGCAACAGGTAATTTCAACGCCCACCATGTAGCCTATCCGCATATCGATTGGGCGGCCTTCGCCAATATTTTCACACTGGAAAAACTGCGGTTACATCGTGCGCAATACACCACTCAGATAGCGCATTACGATGATTATGGCGCCATTTTCGATGCGCTGAAAAGATTAAATAACATCATACTGGATTTGGATCGCGACATGTGGGCTTACATCTCGATGAACTATTTCAAGCAAAAAATCAAGAAGGGCGAAGTGGGCTCGTCGACCATGCCGCACAAGGTGAATCCCATCGATTTCGAAAATGCCGAAGGCAACATCGGGATTGCCAATGCTGCATTCGAGCAGTTGACGCAAAAATTGCCCGTATCGCGCCTGCAACGCGATTTAACCGACTCGACGGTTACACGCAACATAGGCGTACCGTTTGCCCACACGCTAATTTCCATTTCGGCGACACTGCGCGGCCTGAATAAACTGCTGCTCAACAACGAAGCCATCCGCGACGATTTGGAAAAGAATCGGGCGGTTACCGGCGAAGCCATTCAAACCATCCTGCGGCGCGAAGGCTACCCCGATCCATATGAGGCGCTGAAAGAACTGACACGCAGCAACGATGTGGTTAACGAAGAAACCTTGAGCCGCTTCATCGACACACTCAATATTTCCGACGATATTAAAAAAGAATTGAAAGCGATTACCCCGGAAAACTACACCGGCATTTTCTAATCAATATTCTGCATGAAAGATTTTTTTAAGATACTCGTCCGCTACATTCCGCCATACAAAGGCAACCTCGCGTTGAATTTGCTGTTCAACCTGCTGTCGGCATTATTTTCCGTTTTTTCCCTGTATATGATAAGCCCCATTCTTGAGATTTTATTTGGAATGACGCAGGATGTAAACGAAATGGTTGAATGGTCGGCGTCGCTTGATTCCGTGAAACATAATATATATTATTACATTACACTGATGTAAAACGAATACAGCGCAGGTCTGGCGCTTCTTTTCGTCGGCGTCTT
>WRIQ01000130.1 GCA_009782655.1 Prolixibacteraceae bacterium | reverse complement strand
CAGTTCGGTGCACACCGCCACTATTTTCTGTGAATCTCCGGTTAAAATTCCGTCAACAATTCCGGCATCCACGGCATTCCCAATGGCTTCGATGGTATGCGCATCCACGGCATTCATCACTACAAGACGTTTGCGGGGTCGTCCCTTCAGGGCATGAATAATATCATCAAGCTGTTCTATCTTCATCTTATTATTTTTTAGCCGATTGTAAAACCCACATATCGACCAAATTATCATTTATCAATTTTTATTCAGCCACCAAAGGCATGATCATTTTTTCATCAGATAATCTCTCACAATCACTTCCGTGTCGAGCGCTATCACCAGCTCTTCGTCGGTGGGGATGACCACAACTTTCACCTTCGATGTGGGCGTATTGATCTCTTTTTCGATTCCGCGCACTTGGTTGTTCACTGCTTCATCGACATCGATGCCCATAAATTCGAGACCTTTTGTGGAGTCGTAACGGGTTGAAGTATTGTTTTCGCCGATTCCGCCGGTGAATACCAGAATATCGACGCCTCCCATTGCTGCGGCATAGGCGCCGATATATTTTTTCACCCGGTAGTTGTACATTTCTAACGCCAGAATAGCCCGTTCGTTGCGCTCGTATGCGGCTTTGCCAACTTCGCGCATATCGGACGATATTCCTGTCAAGCCCAACACGCCGCTGTGCTTGTTAAACAGCGAATTGAGCGTTCGTATGCTCAGTTCTTCCTTTTCCATGATATAAGTAACCACGCCGATGTCGAGGTCTCCGGCGCGCGTTCCCATTATCAGGCCTTCTACCGGCGTAAATCCCATAGATGTGTCCATCGATTTGCCGCATTTCACCGCGGCGATGGAAGCCCCGTTCCCGAGGTGGCAGGTGATGATTTTCTGCGATTTAATATCGCGTCCGAGAAACTCGCAGGCACGCTGCGAAACATAGCGGTGGCTCGTTCCGTGAAATCCGTAGCGGCGTATTGAATATTTTTTGTACAGCAAATAGGGTATGCCGTACATGTATGACGATGGCTCCATTGTTTGATGAAAAGCCGTATCGAATACGCCTACCTGCGGAATACAGGGAATCAGTTCTTCCATGGCATAAATACCTTTCAGGTTGGGGGGATTGTGCAGCGGCGCCAATTCTATGTTTCTTTCGAGCGCGGCCTTTACCTCGTCGGTGATGAAAACGCTGGAATTGAATTCCTCGCCGCCATGCACTACACGGTGACCCACCGCTTCAATCTCGTTGAGGCTTTTCAGGCATCCGTATTTTTCGTTGGTTAGTACGCCCAGAATATATTCGATTCCGATTTTGTGGTCGATAATGTCGCCGTCGAAAATGATCACCTGCCCGTCTTCTCGTGCATGTTTCAGCATCGAGCCTTTCATGCCGAGTTTTTCGATGCCTCCCTTAGCGATGACCCGACGGTTGGCCATGCTGAAAAGCTGGTATTTGATGGAACTGCTTCCGCAGTTTAAAACTAATATTTTCATCTAAATTTTTTTTTCAAGCGTTTCTGTATTCTGATTTTTGCTGAATCTGATGCTCTACCGGCGGAATTTTTCGTTGCATACCTAAAAGAACCAATGCGTCAGAAATCATTTTTTTTGACGCTTACTTTTTTGCCGTCGTCGTCGTAAGTATAAAAACCTCTTCCCGAGACCACGCCGAGGTGTTTGGCGCGAACAAGTTTTCGCAACACAGGCGACGGTTTATATTTTACTTCGCCCGACTCGGCGTAAATGTTTTCCATCCAGCGGACGATTTTGCCCAGTCCCATTTTGTCAGCCATTTCAAACACGCCGGAGCGCATTCCGTAGCAGGCCCTCAAGGTCAGGTCTATATCTTCAAGCGAAGCCACGCCTTCCATCAGAATGGAGCAGGCTTCGTTGAGCAGCGTTACAAAAATGCGGATACTCACCAATCCTGCCGATTCGTCGACAGAAACAACACTCCGGTTGATTTGCTTCACAAACTTGGCAATCCGCACATAGCTTTCTTCCGAGGTATAAAGTCCACGGACAACCTCAAGGATAGGCGCGTTGGGCGTTCCTATAAAAAAGTAAATGCCCACGCAACGTTCCCTGTTTTTTAGGTCCGACGATAATTCCGTGATTACGACCGTTGCCGAGTTGGCGGCAATGATGCATTTCTCGTCCACAATTTCTTCTATCTCCCTGAAAATTTCTTTTCGTTCGTCAATTTTCAAACCGCGGTTTTCCGGCCTGATGGCTTCTATGACAATATCGCAGCCCGCCAGTTTTTTCATATCGATGGTTCCTTCGATGCGGCTGAGGATGGCTCTCTTTTCGCTGCTTGTCAGACCCCAGTGCTCAATGCGATAATCGAGCATCTGTGTGATGCTGTCGAGGGCTTCCGTAACTTTTTCGTCAGAAACTTCGACAAAGACAACCTCCATGCCGTAAAAACTGCATATCCGCGACAGGTTTTGCCCTACAGCGCCGCATCCTACAATGCCTACTTTGGAGAATAAATCGGACGAATTGCTTCTTTTACTCAGCCCGAAATTCTCAATAGGTTCGTGTATAACTTCTTTTGACATGACTTATTCTTAAATAATTGCCGCCGCCTGATTGGCTGTGATGGCGACCATGTTAACTATATCCGAAACCGAGCATCCTCTCGACAGGTCGTTGATGGGCGCAGCCATTCCCTGCAATACGGGGCCGATGGCTTCGGCGCCTGCTAACCGCTGCACCAATTTGTAGCCTATGTTTCCCGATTCCAACGTGGGGAAAACCAGTACGTTGGCTTTCCCTGCCACTTCGCTTTCGGGGGCTTTCAACTGCCCCACTTTTTCAACCAGCGCGGCATCAACTTGCAGCTCGCCGTCGATTTTCAAACAAGGGTCCATCTCTCTGGCAATTTGCGTTGCCTTCACCACCTTGTCTACCATTTCGTGGGCGGCGCTTCCTTTGGTCGAAAAGCTGAGCATGGCCACGCGGGGTTCTATGCCGGCGATGGCTTTAGCAGTGTGCGCAGTGGTAACGGCTATTTCGGCAAGTTGGCGCTCGTCGGGATTGGGCAGCACGGCACAGTCGGCAAAAACAAGGATACCGTTTTCGCCAAAAGCAGGGTTGACAAACATGAAAAATGCTCCTGACACCACGCTCACTCCCGGCAAAGTTTTCACATACTGAAAGGCGGGTCGCAACACGTCGCCTGTGGCATTGATGGCGCCTGCGATTTCGCCGTCGGCATCGCCGGCTTTTATCATCAGTGTGCCGAAACAAAGCGGGTCGTCGAGCAACTCCAAAGCGTTTTCTTTTGTGAGTCCTTTATTTTTTCTGATTTCCACCATCAAGTCGGCATAATGGCTGCGCCGACTGTCGGTCTTAGGATCAACCAGTTCGGCGCCAGTGATGTCGGCGCCTGCTTTCTGCGCTTCCGCTTTGATAGCCTCGAGATTGCCCAACAGAATGAGCTGCGCAATTTTTTCCTTCAGAATAATTCCTGCTGCAGCTAGCGTACGTGGTTCTGTTCCCTCAGGTAATACAATTTTCCTGTTGTATTTTTTTGCGTTTGAGATAATTTTGTCTAACAAATTCATAATTTCTATATTGCTTGAATTGCACTTTAAAAAATATTAACAAGGGTGGTCAAAAAAAATTGAGCAACACCAGATTTTTGATTCAAAATTCATGATTATCGGTCAATGTTTTTTCTGCGATTACGATTTTCACGAGAGGCTCTTTTCGGTTTTGTATTCCGAAATAATTTTGATCACCTGTTGTTGCGAAACGCGCCCATAGACCTTTTCCCCGACCATCACCACGGGTGCCAGTCCGCAGGCGCCGACGCAGCGGAGGCTGCTCAACGAGAAAATCCCGTCACCGGTGGTTTGTCCTACTTCAATCTTCAGCAAACGTTTAAATTCGTCGAGAACCTGCTCGGCGCCGCGTATATAACAGGCTGTCCCCATGCAAATTGAGATGGGGTGTTTGCCTTTAGGCGTCATGGTGAAGAAACTGTAAAATGTTACAACGCCATAAATCTTTGCCACCGAAGTGTTCATCTCTTTGGCAATGAGTTCTTGCACTTCGGCGGGGAGATATCCGAATTTTTCCTGCGCGTTGTGAAGTATGTTGATTAACTCCCCCTCGTCGTTGTTGTATTTCAGACAAATATCTCTGATGGTCTTTATGGCTTCTTTCGAAAGTTTTAAATTTGACATAATAATTTTGTTTTCAATAAAAACTAATTTTTCTTTTTTGTTCTGTCGAAATATTGGGTGTGCAGCAATTTATGTGCTTTGTGGCTCATTGGTTTTTCTAAAAATTCGTCGTACAATTTTATAATATATGGATTTTCGTGCGATTTGCGGAGCGTCTTATTGCGGTCTTCGTTATATAATGCGGCCTGTCTTTTTTTCAATATGGAGGCGTTTCCGTGGTGGTAGGGTTGGCCTCCTCCGCCGATACACCCGCCGGGACACGACATGATTTCTATGGCGTGAAACTCGCTTTTGCCCTCCTTTATTTCTTTCAGCAGACGGCGTGCATTTCCCAATCCGTGTGCAATACCGATACTCAGGGGAAAACCGTTTATATCGACTTTTGCCTTGCGTATGCCCTCCATTCCGCGTAACTCTTCAAAATCGATGCGTTCCA
>WRIQ01000129.1 GCA_009782655.1 Prolixibacteraceae bacterium | reverse complement strand
TAAAAAAGCCGGATATATAAAGTTCATACAATACTTACATTAACAACGGTAAATTTTCCGCACAAAATTAAACCTTTTTCCATGACACGGGAAAAATTTACACGAATTGTTTTGTTTTAAGCCAACGGGAGTCAGTGATAACTGAATAGCCGCCAATTTTGCGTATTGCCGGAAGCATGAAAATCAATCACTTCAGTGAAATAACAGGCAACGTCCTTTTAAACGATTCTTCGAGCGAAATGAAAGTCTCGGTGCTTAAAATCCCCTGTATTTTCTGAATTTGCTCGCTCAGAATAACCCTGAGATGTTCGTTGTCTTTGGCGTAAACTTTCACAAAAATCGCATATTGCCCGGTGGTATAGTGGCATTCCACAATTTCCTCGATTTTTGCCAGTTCTTTGACAACGTCGGTGTAAAGTCCCCCTTTTTCAAGGAAAATGCCGATATAGGTGCAAGTGCTGTATTCAACTTTTTTAGGATTTATATAATATCCCGAGCCGGTGATAACGCCCAAATCGGTCATCCTATTGACCCGCTGGTGGACTGCAGCACGCGAAATGCCCACCTCAGAGGCTACGTCCTTAAAGGGAATACGCGCATTGTTAACAATAATATCCAAAATTTTCAGGTCAATATCATCTAAATGGTTTCTTGGCGCCATAATTAGTTAATTTATTTTCTAAAAAAGAACAATGATAGCAAATTATTACGTTATTTTTATCGTCAAAAATATTTTAACAAGTTTCAATATGAAAAAAATTGCTTTTTTCCTTTTAATTTCCAGCGCCTTTTGGGGCAATCCACTATTGGCACAGGTTCAGTTTACTGATTTTTTCACAGATAAGACTTTACGCTACGATTTTATTTTGGCTGGCAATGCCGCCGAAACCCATGTTTATCCGCAGCAGATGATTCAGGAATCACAATGGGCGGGTTCGAAAAAAACATTGACTGGCGGCCCCGATTATGGAACCTATCGCTACCGTGTTTTCGACGAAGCCACCGATAAGTTGATTTTCAGCCGCGGATTCAGCACACTGTTTCAGGAGTGGCAAACCACTGCCGATGCTAAAGAAAACGACAAGGCTTTTTATCAGGCTGTTTTCATTCCCTTTCCGAAGCAAAAAATAAGACTCAGCATCGAAGTCCGAAAATTTGAAAGTGGTTTCGAGCAGATTTTCACCGATATCATCGATCCGGAAAACTATTTCATCCGAAAAGAAGCGCCCGTACAACGCGATGTGACTTATATTGTGCAAAGCGGAGAGCCATCGAAAAATGTGGATCTCATTTTTCTGTCGGAAGGTTATTCATTGGGAGAGCGGGAAAAATTCATCGCTGACGTCCGCCGGATGACTGAATATATATTTAAAGTTGAACCTTATGTAAACAATCGCAATAAATTCAATATTGGTGCATTATGGATTCCGTCGCAAGAGAGTGGAACCGACATTCCTGGTAGGAATATCTATAAAAACACCGCTTTCAATTCCACGTTTTACACTTTCGACGTTGACCGCTATCTGACCACCAGCGACATGCGCAATATATACGACGCACTTTCGGGTATTCCCTGGGAGCATATTTTTGTGCTGGTGAACAGCGCCGAATATGGCGGCGGCGGTTTCTACAATTTTCTGGGTGTAGGCACCTCCGACCATTCTCTGTCTGAAAAAGTGATGGTGCATGAATTTGGTCATTCTTTTGTAGGCCTGGCCGACGAATATTACGACTCGGAAGTTGCCTACGAAGATTTTTACAATCTGAAAACAGAGCCTTGGGAACCCAACATCACCACGCTTGTCGATTTCGATTCGAAATGGAAGAAAATGGTCTCGAAAGGCGTTCCCATTCCCACGCCCCGCACCGATGAATACAAGGACAAAACCGGTGTCTTCGAAGGCGGCGGGTACATGAATAAAGGCATTTATAGCCCCGTGATGGACTGCCGTATGAAAAGCAACACGCCTGAAGTGTTCTGTCCGGTTTGCCGTGCCGCCATACAGAAAATCATCGACCTGCATTGCGACTGAATGTCTGAAGCACACAGCATAATATGAAACTCATTGCTACCGACGATTTTGTTGAAACCTGGTGCAAAATCAAGCAGCGCGGCCTGAAATTTATTTTGTCGAAGTTTACGGCCGATTTGCAGGGCCGTACCAAAAGCGCTTTCGACACTTATCGCGGCAACGCTTCCGACTGGTGGGATGTTCCGCAGGTGCGAAAACGCTGGAACAGGATGGTTACCGGCAATCCCAACATTCTCATCGACGATTATGTTGTTTCGCGCTATTTCAGTGGCTTCCAAAACATTAAACTTTTGTCGCCCGGCTCCGGCGACTGTTCGCACGAAATTTTTCTTGCCCAACATTCGTTTTTTGAAGAAATAACATGTATCGACATTGCAGAAAACCTGTTGGAAAAGGCCCGGATGAAGTCCGAAGAACTGAAATTGTCAAACCTGCGGTTTATCTGCGATGATGTTTATAAGTGCAAACTTCCTCAGGAATATTTCGATGTGATTTGGTTCAATGCGTCGTTGCATCATTTCCGAAATCAGGAACATTTTGTAGCCTGCCGCCTCAAACCGTTGCTACGGGAAAATGGTTTGCTGATAATCAACGAATACGTGGGCCCCAACAGGCTGCAATTTTCGCGCAAACAGATAAATGCCATCAACGTTGCCATTTCAAAAATCGACAGGGAATACCGGATTCGCAATGGAAGTACACTTGTCAAAAACCATTATTCGGGAAGCGGGTTGCTGCGTATGTATTTGGCCGACCCTTCGGAATGTGTCGATTCCGGCAGCATAATTTCGGTAATCCGTCGTAATTTTCAAATTGTTGAGGAAAAACCTTTCGGCGGAAATATCCTGATGGCCGCTCTGAAGGATATAGCCCATCATTTTATGGAAACCAACCCGCGAAAATTGGAAATCCTTGACGATCTCTTCAGGTTGGAAGACGAATTTTTGAAAGACAATCCATCGGATTATATGATAGGCGTTTACAGGAAACAGACCCGCTAAATTCCGAAAACAGGACAGCCAAACTCTCCCGTTTTACGGATTCACCAGTTTGGAAACAGCGTACTTGACAGCGGAAAAGTTGAAGCCGTTCAGGATTTTGTCTTTTTTAATTTTTATCTCATCGAGGCAAAGATTTCCGATGCTTCCTTCGTGCGTATGTTGTATTTTTCGTTCGGGTTTGTATTCTCCTTCAGCAATCTGCCTTCCTACTTCGCGGTAAGCATCGCGGAATGGCATACCTTCAAGCGTCAGTTTATTGACCAATTCCACGCTGAAAAGGTGATCGTATTTTTCGTCGTTGAGAATATCCTGATTCACACGCATATTTTCGATTGCAAAAGTTGCAATGTCGATGCACGCTTCCAGCTCTTCAAACATTGGCAGGTAGGCTTCTTTCAGCACCTGCATATCGCGAAAATATCCCACAGGTAAATTATTGGAAATCAAAGTTATCTGTTGCGGAATGGCTTGAATGCGGTTGCAATGACCGCGTATCAGTTCGAAAACATCCGGATTTTTCTTGTGAGGCATAATGCTCGAACCGGTTGTAAACTCATTGGGCAACGACACAAAATTGAAATTCTGGCTCATGAAAAGGCACACGTCGTAAGCCATTTTCGACAAGGTTGCTGCAATATTGGCCAACGAAAACGAAACAATGCGTTCGGTTTTCCCGCGTCCCATTTGGGCATAAATAACGTTGTAGTTCATATTGTCGAAACCCAGCAGGCGCGTTGTCAAAGTACGGTTTATGGGAAACGAAGTTCCGTAGCCGGCCGCCGAACCCAATGGATTCTGATTGTTGATTTTCCATGCGGCAAAAATCTGCAAAAGATCGTCGGCAAAAGCTTCGGCATAAGCTCCAAACCACAGCCCGAAACTCGACGGCATGGCAATTTGCAAATGTGTATATCCCGGCATCAAATCCCCTTTGTGGCGCTCGCTTTTCAGGAGCAGAACATCAATCAGCATGTCTAATTTTTCTACCAGTGTTTGTAGCCTGTTGCGGGTGAAAAGCCTCATATCCACCAGTACTTGGTCGTTGCGCGAACGTCCGCTGTGCACTTTTTTGCCCATATCGCCCAGTTTTTGGATCAGCATAAATTCCACGTACGAATGAATGTCCTCAATGTTTTCTTCAATGGCAAAGTCCGAAGTTTGGGAAAGCTTGTACAACTCGCGCAGGTTTTCCAAAATTTGCGGTAATTCTTCCTTCGTAATTATACCGATGGATTCGAGCATCATAACGTGCGCAATGGTGCCGATAATATCGAAGGGAGCCAACAGAAGATCCAATTCACGATCCTTTCCAACCGTAAACTTCTCAACAGCGGCATCTACCGAAAAGCCTTTTTCCCAAAGTTTCATATTAATAGATTTTATATGGCAAATATAGAAAAAGTAGGTTCGATGAGGCCGATTTTAGCCGCCGTCGACATATATCTTAACAGAAAACCGGATATATTGAGAGTTGCGAGAATTGAATCGCAGAGCGATTGAGCGCTTATAGCCGTGTGCGACAGCGCACTGAATGGAATAATGTTCCTCCATCGGAGAGGCGGCTTGGCGAAGGCGGGGGATACACTATCG
>WRIQ01000128.1 GCA_009782655.1 Prolixibacteraceae bacterium | reverse complement strand
TCTTTCATAAAGCGAAACAGAATTTCGTCATGGGGAATGATGACCAGAAACTGGCAAGACGGCGAATCGAATTTTTCAGGGTCAGGCAGCGGAAAATTATACGAGTTGTGAAATTGGAAATATTGCTCAAACTCCTCGTTGGATTCACTTCCGCGGCGATACCAGAGTTTGTGGTTGTCGGGCGCCGGATGGAAAGCATGAAAGCTGAAATCACGTTCGCATAGATATTTTACAAACTGCTGAGCCGTTTGTGCGCTGATATTTTTATATGAGATGATTGTATCGTTGTGGCAGTCGAGAATTCCCGCACCCGACGAGAAAACGATAAAATCGAAATGTGCATCTCTGGTCACTTCGCGTACTTTTCGCAGGTTGCGGCCGGTTGCAGCCACGCTTGTTATTTTGTTTTTACCGAGGCGACTCAATGCATTCAGGTTACGGCGGCTAACAGAATGATCGTTTCGCAGAAAAGTTCCGTCCAAATCGGTGGCCACCAGTTTAACATTCTCCATGTAGATTGTTCATTCTTTTGTTGTCAGTCTATTAGCTGATAGCTGCCCATCTGCACGGGAGCGCTAAGCGAGGGCAGCACTTTTTCGAGCAGAATGCCTTCGTTGGGCTGCAAATCGTAGCCGAAAGTAGCCCGAACGCCCATGGAAATAAACTGCACCGCGCGGTCTAGCGCTATCGGCAGGCTGTCGCCCTGTAAAAGTGCGCCCACGATAACCGACGAAAAAGCGTCGCCGGTGCCGGGATATTCGGCGGGAAGATAATCGCAACTCACTTTCCACATGCGTTGGTCGCGGCTGTTCCAAGCCAAAACCGATGTTTTACGGGGAAACATATTTTCAGGTACGCTGGTGATAACCACAATTTCGGGGCCCATGTCGGCCAACCTTTTCAG
This sequence comes from Prolixibacteraceae bacterium, assembly GCA_009782655.1. Next base: position 3,732 of record WRIQ01000128.1, on the reverse strand, counting down.
CCAATCTTTCACAGCCTCCAGCTCCACATGGCTATTGAAAGGCTCGTTGAGCAAAAAAGCCGCTTCGGTGATATTGGGCGTGATAACCTGCGCATCCCGAATGAGCAGGCGCATCTCCTGAACCATGCTTTCGTCGAACGATGGATAAAGACGCCCTTTGTCGCCCAAAACAGGATCGACAACCACCCACTGATCGGCTCGCCTGAAATCGTGTATCAACTTCCTCACAATGCTGGTTTGGTACGCTGAGCCCAAATAGCCTGAATATATGGCGTCGAACTGTAAATCGAGTTTTTTCCAATGTTCGATTATGGGTTCGAGCTGATCCGTCAGATCCACAAAATGGAAATCCGAAAATCCGCTGTGCGACGACAAAACCGCTGTCGGGAGCGGGCAAACTTGCGCTCCCATGTTTGACAAAATGGAAATCACAACCGAAAGCGAAGCTCTGCCATAGCCGCTCAAATCGTGAATGGCGGCAACTTTTGGCACTAAATTCTTTTTTACCATGGCGATTGTTTTAAAGCCTGTCCACTTGTTTAAATTTTTTGTCACGGCCGAAGTGTTGTCGTCAAGATCCGCACGTTTCTGCTGATATGCAGAATATTACAGCTCGTAAGCGATTCTCGGCACAACCCATTGAGGAAAATTCAAACAGGTTCTTAAAAGTGCAAAGATACAAAATCGAGTCGGTTTCTGTTTCGTTTTTATAACGGCCGCTTTATTCAACTTTCGCCCATGTATTTCGAAATCGTCGAGTTTTATAAACTGGAATTTGCTCCTAAGCCGGAATTCGGGAGTTCAAACCGATATTTTTTTATCCGTTTGGGAATCCTAAAAATTATCTCGGTAGCCCGATGAGCCGTTTGGGTACAATTTCGCATTTGCAACCGCACCGAAATCCGCAGCAGATTATATATATTCCATGATTCTGCCGGATATTTGCAGCAGGGAAATTTCAGCCAGTTTCGCCAAAAATTTTACGGATAATAATCGCTGTTCTGCATCGAGCAGGCTTTTTTGTACTTCGCGCAAATCAATACCCGACAAATTCCCCAACTTGTATCTTTCCATGGCTATTTCGAGATTTTCACGGGCAACTTCCAAGTTCTGCTGTTCGAGTTTGAGCAGGCGCAAATTGTTTTCGTAAGCAAAATAAATTGTCAGCAAATCGGCTCTAACGGCTTGTTCCACTTCCTGATAAACATACTTGCGACTTTCTATTTCCAGCAGAGCGTTGTTTTTTTCGCGTTTCCGGTTGTTGCCGTCGTAGATACTCATGCCTACGGAGACACCGTAGTTTAAGCCTTGCGCATGTTGACTTTTCACCGAGCTGTTTCCATAACGGTTGTAGTTATACCCATATCCGGTGGAGGCGGTCACGTATGGGTAGGCTCTGGCTGCAATGATTTTATAATCCATTTCGGAGATCACCTGATTTTTGGCGGCTATCAGCAGGTTGCTGTTGTGCCGGAGCGTCGATTCCAGTAAATCTTCAAATTTGAGGTCTGCATTAATGGCGATAGCGCTGTCGAACGGGGCGAAATCGGTGCCTAAATTTTCCAGCGCCATCAACTCGTTCATGCGTACCTGCGATGCACGGAGCGCTTCGCTTTGTTGCTCATAGATGGAACTGTCGGCATTCAGGTACACCATCGATTGCAGCAATTCCAATTTGGAAAAAGAGCCCAACAGGTAACGTTCTTCATCGATACGCGCCCGCTCCCGTGAAAAAGAGACGGCGTATTTTAGGTTATGATAAATACCAACTTGTTGTATGTAGCGGTAATATTCGGAAACAATGTTGGCTGTCATATTTTCGATTTGTACTTGTGTTTTCAGCTCTCCCAATTGCTGTAACTCATTCAGTTTTTGATATGTAGTTTGAACGCTGAAACCTCTGAAAATATCCATATTCAGCGAAACTCCCAACGTTCCGGACGAGTTGTGCGTTATGTCGTGCGATGCTTTTCCGCCGTCGGCAAAATTTTGGTTTATCTTGTTCAAATTTCCGCCAAGGCTGTTGTTTGTGGTGATGGTAGGCAGATATCCGGCATTTCCGCGTGTATAGTTGGCTTTGGCAATCTCTTCATTGTTTCTCGCCACGAGGATTGAGAAATTGCGTTCAAGCCCGGTGGTGATACATTTATTCAAATCGAAAATTTCCTGCGCCGAAGTTACGCCGAACGACGCTATCAATGAAAATAAAAGCGCCAAGTTCTTAAATGTTGTTTTTTTCAATTTTTTCAGGGAAATCATTTGTCTCATTTGATTTATTATACTCGCTCGAAATTAACAAATAAATAGCAGGCACTACGTAGAGTGTCAGGAATGTCGAAATGGAAAGGCCGCCAACAACAGCGATTCCCATTGAAACGCGGCTCTGCGCAAATCCCATGGCCAGCGGCAAAATACCCAATATGGTTGATAAACTGGTCATTAATATGGGTCTGAAACGTGCTCCGGAGGCGTAAAGTATGGCGTCGCTTTTGGAAAATCCCGCTTCTTTGCGCTGGTTGGCGAATTCCACAATCAGAATTCCGTTTTTCGATACCAGCCCGATGAGCATGATGATCCCAATCTGGCTGAAAATGTTCATGGTGACATTGAAAAACCACATGAATACCAATGCACCCGTCAAAGCCAGCGGAACGGTCATCATCACAATTATCGGGTCTTTAAAGCTTTCGAATTGTGCAGACAGGACGAGGAAAATCAGGATAATGGCTAAAACAAAGGCAAACATAAGGCTCGACGAGCTTTCCATGAAGTCTTTGGAGTCGCCGGCAAGGGCTGTCCTGAAAGTGTCGTCGAGGACTTTTTGCGCTATTTTATCCATCTCTTCGATTCCCTGCCCTATGGTTTTCCCTTCGGCGAGGCCCGACGAGATGGTTGCCGCCACAAAACGGTTGTAGCGATACAACTGTGGCGGCGCCGTTTCTTCAACCAGCGAAACAAAATTATCGAATTGTACCATTTGTCCCTGTCCGTTCCTGACATATAAGGATTGAAGGTCGAGTGGTTTATTACGGTCTTCGCGGGCGAGTTCACCGAAAATCTGATATTGTTTTCCATTCATTATAAAGTAGCCGAAACGCTGGCCGCTGAGCGCCAATTGCAATGTCTGCCCTATGTTTTGCGCCGAAATGCCAAGCATATTGGCTTTGTCGCGGTTTATGACGATACGCAGTTCGGGTTTGGTAAATTTCAGGTTCACATCCGCCATAACAAAGGTGGGATTGTCTTGCACTTCGGCCATGAACACGGGCAGTATTTCACGGAGTTTTTCCAGATTGGGCGCTTGCAGCACGTACTGTACGGGCATCCCCATTCGTCGTCCGCCAAAGGTGGACTGCTGCATGACATTGGCCCGTGCCCGCGTTTTTTTACGCAACTCGTTGGTCAGCAAGTTGGCTATATCCTGCTGGCTTCTATCCCTTTGGTCGGGCGACGCCAATACGAGCCTTAAAGAACCGCCTCCGCCGAATATCATCGTCGTAACTTTGTCTCTTTCGGGAACAAACTCATTGACAACCTTTTCCACTTCTTCGACATAGGAAACTTTGTATTCGTATGTGGCTCCTTCGGCAGCCGTAGTGTTGACGTTAATCTGAGAACGGTCTTCCAATGGAGCCATTTCGGCAGGAATAGCCTTCCACAGAACCATAACCAGAAATACTGAAACAGCCATAATCAAAATCGCCCAATAAGGTCTTTTCAAAAACGAATTAA
>WRIQ01000127.1 GCA_009782655.1 Prolixibacteraceae bacterium | reverse complement strand
AGAAAAAAAAGGATTTAAAATTATGGCAACATTAGCAGAATTATACGGTGATTCATTTGTAAGAAATTGGGAGAGAGCGCTTTTTTCGGACTACGAAAGTGACAATTTTACGTATGCCGAAGTAGCGGCCATCATCAAGTCGATACATCTTTTTTTCCAAGTATCGGGCATCAGGCAAGGTGACAAAGTTGGCATTCTGGGACGAAATTCATCGCATTGGGGAACCATTTTCCTGTCGTCAATTACGGCCGGAACAGTGGTAGTGCCCATTCTTCCCGACTTCACCAATTCTGACACAGACCATATTATCAACCATTCGGAATCGAAAATTATTTTTGCTTCCAAAGCATTGGTAGATAAGATTAATGTGGAGAAAAGCCCGTTGTTGGAAACCATCGTTTTGTTAGACGATTTTTCGATTCTCAAATCGGTCGACGAAAATGCATCGTTCAAAATTGCCGATGCTTTCGATTATTACAAGAAAAATCCTTTGTCGCCGAAGGAATTGAATTTCTGGCAATGGCAGCCCGAAGATTGCTGCGCCATCTCCTACACGTCGGGCACGTCGGGTTTTGCCAAAGGCGTGATGATTCCCGAACGTAGTTTGGTTTCCAACATCGTTTTTGCCTGCGAATACATGCCGTTAGACGCCGGAAACCACATCGTTTCGTTTTTGCCCATGGCGCATGTTTATGGCCTGCTCTTCGAATTTTTATTCCCCGTCACGCTGGGATGCCATATCACTTTTCTGTCAAAAATTCCTGCGCCGCAGGTTGTTACGCAGGCTTTCCAGAAAATTAAACCGCACCTGATTTTGTCTGTGCCGCTGGTTATCGAAAAAATTTACAAGAAGAATATTCTTCCCACCCTCAAAAAACCCATGATGCGTTTTTTGTGCGTCGTTCCCGGCATATCGAACCTCATCTACAAAAAAGTGCGCCAAGCGCTGAATAAGACTTTCGGAGAGGTTTTCTACGAAATAGTCATTGGCGGGGCTCCTATGAGCGCGGATGTGGAAAAATTCTTCAGGAAAATAAAATTCAGATTTACAGTTGGCTACGGAATGACCGAATGTGGCCCGCTAATCAGTTATATCGGGTGGGACAAAGCTAAGCTCTCATCGGCGGGAAAGCTCGTAGATCGCATAGAAGTTCGCATCGACTCGGAAGACCCCTACAATGTTGTGGGCGAAATTCAGGTTCGTGGACAAAATGTTATGTTGGGATATTATAAGAACGAAGAAGCTACCAAAGAAGCTTTCACCGATGACGGATGGCTCCGCACCGGCGACTTGGGAATTATTGACGCCGAAAATTTCATATTCATCAAAGGCCGGTCAAAGAATATGCTTTTGGGACCATCGGGACAAAACATTTATCCCGAAGAAATTGAGTCGAAACTCACTCACCTGCCCTACATTTCGGAATGCGTGGTGGTCGAAAGAAATAAAAAATTGGTGGCCTTGGTTTATCCCGACCATGAAGTTATTCGCGCCGACAAAATCAAAGAATCACAGTTGCCCTTTATCATGGCCGAAAATCTCAAAAATCTCAACGCCGAACTTCCTAAATATGAAAATATTAGCGAAATAAAACTGGTAAGCGAAGAGTTCGAGAAAACGCCAAAAAAGAACATCAAGCGATATAAATACATGTAAAACAGACTATTATCTTATTTTTGAGAACAACATTTTTTGTTGCCCTTGTTTACAAGTTTTCAACTTTTTTATTGATATTTCACACACCAATTATTTTTTAAAATCTATGACAAATATGAAAAATTTAATTGTTTCGTTGTTTATCCTGTTGGGGATAATCATCAGTGCATCAGCACAAGATCGCCCCGGGCCGCAACCGCCCCCCGAAACCGGAGAAACTTTTAAAGTGGGGATAGCAGGCTATACCTTTGTAAATTTCGACCTCGACAAAACGCTGGAAACTCTACAGGCTGTCGATGTTCACTATTTATGTATCAAGGATTTTCACCTGCCGTTAAAAAGCACCGATGAGGAAATCGCTGCTTTTCATGCGAAACTGAAATCGAAAGGAGTTACCGGTTATGCCGTGGGACCCATATATATGGACAAAACGGAGCAACAAATAATTGATGCTTTTGAATATGCCAAACGCGTGGGCGTCAAACTTATAGTTGGCATTCCAAAAGTTGAACTGCTTCCGCTTGTCGACAAAATGGTGAAAGAATATGATATGCATTATGCCATTCACCTCCATGGCCCGGATAACGTACTCTATCCCGACGCCGATGATGTATGGAACCATGTGAAGGATTTGGATCCGCGCATCGGAATGTGCCTCGACATCGGGCACAACCGCCGCAATGGGAAAGACCCTGTCGCCGACTTGGAAAAATATCACACAAGAGTTTTCGACATTCATATTAAGGATGTGACAGGCGATACCAAATTGGGCTATTCCGTGGAAATCGGCAGAGGAATCCTCGACATTCCCGGATTTGTAAAAATGTTGCGCAAAGTGGGATATACCGGCGTTTGCAGCCTCGAACACGAACGAAATATGAAAGACCCGTTTTCGGGAATCGCCGAATCCATCGGCTATTTCAGAGGCGTTATCGCAGCAACCAAAAAGTAGAATACGCAAAAAATATTGCAGGGAGTCTGTCGTTACGGCAGACTCTTTTTTTATTCTCTATAATTCTGTTTGCGATTTGTGCAATAATGGCAGAAAAGTAGAAATCGACGTGGTCGGGCGCAACGCCAAATAAGCAAAATGCTGAATATTATAACTCTGATATTCAGTATTTTGAATTTATTGAACTTTTATTCATTGCCGCCGCGTGTAACCGACGAAACGCCTTTGATGCTTTTCAGCTTGTGAATGAGAAAATCGAGGTGCCCCACATTATAAACCAAAAGTTTGATGATGCCGCGCAATTCCCCCTTTTGCGTTTCGAAATTCATGGAGCGGGTTTGAACACCCGAATCTTTGGAAAGCACATACATAATATCGGCCGACGTCGTCGTCTGGTTTTCGCCTTTGATATGCAGCGTGGTGAGAAAAGAATTGCGGTTTCCGGATTCTTTCCATTTTGCCTGAATGATGCGATACGGGAAGCGTTCCTGCAATTGTTGGGTGTTGGGGCAATTCACCCTGTGGATTTTCATTCCGTCGCGAATTGACAAAAAACCAAAAATATCGTCGCCAAAAATCGGGTTGCAGCAGGGCGCCAGCTTATAATTTACATTTTTTATCTGGTCGACAATCAGAAAATCGTCGCCCGAATCAACAGGCAGGTTTTTATACGACTCGGGCGCCACATCCTCAAGTCGCGAGCGCGTATCCTGTTTCTCTTCCATTTTGAACAGCGCTTTGATATCAAGGGGATCAAGTTTTTCCATCGACACCTGCGTATAAAGGTCGAGTGCGGTTTTAAAACCGTAATGTTTCAATATTTTCCGCATGTTCTCGTCGGAGAGTTCGAGTTTCCAGTTTTTGAATTTGCGGGCAAGGATTTCTTTGCCGTTGGCGGCTTCCTTTTTTTGCGCCTCGTTGAGGCTTGCCTTAATCCGTGTTTTGGCTTTCGAGGTAGCAACAAAATCGAGCCAGTCGGTTTTCGGTTTCTGGTTGTGCGATGTTTCCACCGAAACAAAATCTCCGTTTTTCAATTTGTGTCTGATGGTAACTTTCTTATCGTTCACCTTTCCGCCTACACAACTGTCGCCCAATTTTGTGTGTATTTCGTATGCAAAATCGAGGATGGTAGCTCCTTTGGGCAACTTTTTCAAATCGCCCTTGGGTGTGAAAACAAAAATCTCGTCGTCGTAAATATTTTTCTTAAATTCGTCGATAAAATCCACCACATTCAGTTCGGGGTTTTCCAATATTTCACGTATTCCCGTGAGCCATTGGTCCAGCTCTTTGGCATTTTTGCCTCCTTTATACCTCCAATGGGCGGCAACACCTTTTTCGGCTACCTCATCCATCCGGCGTGTGCGGATTTGCACTTCCACCCATTTTTTATGCGGCCCTATTACAGTCGTGTGCAGCGATTCGTAGCCGTTGGATTTGGGAATGGTCAGCCAGTCGCGCAGCCGCTCGGGGTTAGTCTGATATTCATCGGTGATGATGGAATAAACCGTCCAGCAATCGGCTTTTTCGTCTTTGGTATCCGAATCAAGGATAATTCGAATGGCGAACAAATCGTACACCTCATCGAATGTCACCTTCTGCTTTTGCATTTTATTCCATATGGAAAATACCGATTTCGTGCGCGCTTTCATATCGAAATGGAAACCTCTTTCGCGTAGCTTTTCTTCGATAGGTTTCACAAATTCGGCAACAAAGAGCGCGCGTTCCTGTTCGGTTTCTTTCAACCGGTTGTCGATTTCCAGCCATTCGTCGGGCTTGGTGTATTTCAGGAACAAATCCTGCATTTCCGAGTTTATCTTGTAGAGGCCGAGGCGGTGCGCCAGCGGTGCATAAAGATGCTGCGTTTCATTGACAACATTTTGAATCGATGGCGTGGGATAGCGGTCGAAGTTGCGCATCACCTGCAGGCGATCCGCAATTTTTATGATAATCACCCTTGCGTCGCCGGCCAGCGCCAGCATCAGCATTCTGTAATTTTCAGAATGCAGCTCGACGGTGTCGGTACCCAGCG
>WRIQ01000126.1 GCA_009782655.1 Prolixibacteraceae bacterium | reverse complement strand
TGCTGGATAGTGTCGGCAACCCAATGGACTTCTTCAAGGAATTCCTGCGCTCTTTTTTTCTTAACAGCCACTACGCCAAACGCTTCTCGCGGAATGGCATTTCGCAGACTGCCGCCGTCGATAGAAGCAAGCCGTGCCTTAACCGAAAAAAACGAAAAATCGAGAATGCGAAAAAAAACTTTGATGGCGTTGCCGCGCCCCAGCACAATGTCGATACCCGAATGGCCGCCTTTCATGCCGGTGACACTGATCTTAAAGCCCACATATCCGTCGGGTGTTTTCTTCGCCTCATAGTTGAATTTTGCAGTGACGTCTTCGCCGCCTGCGCAACCTACGTAGAGTTCGCCTTCGTCTTCCGAATCGGTGTTGATAAGTATTTTTCCATTCAGAACGTCCCGTTGAAGTTTGTTAGCGCCGTCCATGCCGGTTTCTTCGGTGGCCGTAAACAACGCTTCCAGTGGCCCGTGGGCAATATCTTTGGAGGCGAGTACGGCAAAAATAGATGACGCGCCGACGCCGTTGTCGGCGCCTAACGTGGTGCCGTTTGCCCGTACCCAGTCGCCGTCAACAATGGTTTCGATAGGGTCTTTGGTAAAATCGTGCTGCTTGTCGCCGTTTTTTTGCGGAACCATATCAAGGTGCGCCTGCAAAATTACCGGCTTGCGGTTTTCCATGCCGAGCGTTGCAGGTTTGCGTATGATGATATTGCCCACTTTATCGCGCAACGTCTCCAATCCAAGCTCTTTCCCGAAATTATATGCCCATTCCTGAATTTTTTCTTCATGATTCGACGGACGGGGAATCTGTGTCATCTGGTCAAATATCGTCCACAAAGCAGTGGGCTGCAATTCTGTTATTTTTGTCATGTTATGTATATTTAAATAATGAGTGATGAATAATTACCTTGTTTTGTGTTCAAAATTTCATGTCGATTTATCACCTTGACTATTTTTTAATATTGGGTAATTCCAGCCCATATCCTTTTTTACGATCTTCGGTTTTGAGCATAAAGGCTACGAAAAGAGCCAGAATGCCAAAGCATGTGAAAATTATCATGGGCAGCGTATAATCATAGCTTTCAACGCCATTTTTGGTTACGATGCAGAATTTATCGAGCACCCAGCCGATGAGGAGCGGAACGAGGCTTAAACCGATATTCTGCACCCAGAAAATCAGGGAATATGCGGTTCCCAATTTGTTCTGCGGGATTATTTTGGGTACCGACGGCCACATGGCTGACGGAACCAGCGAAAATGAGATTCCTATGAGCACCATCAGGCAGGCAGCAAACCACCACACATTCAGGAAAGGCGCGGCAAACAAACTGTGAACAACAATCAGCATGACAGCGCCTATTATCATAATGGTAGCGCCTTTGCCTTTTTTGTCGTAGATGCTGCCAAAAAGCGGCGTGAGCAAAATGGTGCCGAAAGGCAAAATAGCCGGAATGTTACCGGCCAGTTCAGGAGCCACATGGTATTTGTTGATCATCAGCGAGGTTGCATATTTTAGAAACGGGAAAACCGCTGAATAGAAGAGTACGCACAGCAGGGCTATAAGCCAGAATCCTTTGTTGTTTATAACCGAAAGAATATCTTTTACACGGAAAGGTTCATCTTTTTCCTCGGCGGCGGACACTTCCGAAGCGTCGAGTTTGCTGTCCATCACGCAGAAAGCTAAAAATGTTATCAGGCCAATACATAAGGCTCCCAATCCCAATAAAATAGGAGCTGACAAACTGCCGAAAGCTTTTGCTAAAGGAATTGTTGTCGACATGGCCAAGGCGGTTCCGAGGCGCGCTATGGCCACTTGGATTCCCATTGCCAGTGCCATTTCGTATCCTTTAAACCAGCGGGCTATTACTTTGGTGACCGTAATTCCGGCCATCTCGATACCCAGCGCGAAAATCGCAAAACCGATACAGGCATAAAAAACCTGAGTGCGCAATCCAAAGAGGTAGCCTTCGAAACCGCGGGAAACAGCATAATATTTTAATCCGCAACCGATTATCATCAACAGGCAAGCTCCGATACCTGTTCTTCGAGCTCCCAATTTGTCCAGAATCATGCCGCCAATAATCAGCATGAAAAGGAATACATTCAGCCAGCCGTAAGCCATGTTGAAAATACCGTATTCCGTGGCTGTCCAGTTGAATTCGTCTTTCAGCAGTTCCATTAACGGGGCCATCACGTCGGTGATGAAATAGCCGCAAAACATGGTAAACGCCACAACTATCAGTACTGTCCAGCGCGCTGTCGCCGAATCGCGCAATGTTTTTGTTAGTCTCTCAACCATAGTTATTTATATTTATCTTGATGATTTCTTCATGTGTTCAGGTTTCCTGCCAAGTCAATTATTTTCTTTGTATGCTTTTGAGGGCGCCTGTTTGCGGATGCAGTTCGATGGAGTAGGTTCCGTCGAGCAGCGATGAGGGAATGGGCATGATTTCGCCTAATTGCGCAATGGTAATGCGGCCGGTGGCAATCACGGACAGTTCGAACATCAGTTTAATATCGGCCACGGCCGGCTGGCGATAGAAAATGGCGCCGCTCATGCCTCCTGCGCTTTGCACGGCATTTTCCGAACCGCTTTTGGCAACTTCAATCGCCACCGGTTTTCCTGAAACATCGGTCTTAGGCAGGAATCCCCGATTTTCGTCAAACCTGAAAATAACTTCGTTACGGGGTTCTTCGCCCGGAATATAGTCGAATGAAAAAGAATAATTTTCTTTCACTTTTTTACCTACGAAAAGGCTGAGCAATTTTTCTTCAATTTCGCCCAGTGCCTTGAAACTTTCTTCGTAGGCTCCTCCATCGGGATGAAACTCGTCGAGCATACCGGCAGCAATTTCGTAGCGCACATTTCGTGCCTTTAAAATCCTGTTGGCAGCCTGCACAGCCCGCTGGTCGGCGGTGGTGCGCCCCGAAATTGTCGGATTGTCGATGAGATAATCGAAAGTGACATCGGCGGCTTTGTTTGGAACAGCCAACGAATTTGTGATCGTCTTAACGCAGCAAGGTTGCGGCGCGGCATTGCTGTTTATGCCTGCCAAAATTCCATCGGCGGTGAGCTGCAGAAAATTGGCTGACCCGCGCGACGCTTTGTATGTGTGTTTGGGGTCGGGCTCTGCAAATGTTTCAAATTCAATACTTTCAATCTCCCAGACAGTTTGCGATTGTGCGCTCGCATTGCGTATGCCCAATAATGGTTCGGCATACGACGCGTAGGGGCCGACAACATAAGTAGTCTGGCTCGCATTTATCAAAACACGAATGCCGGTGCGCGGCAAAGCATAACTGATACCTTCGGTTGAAGCAGGCAAATCGGCGATTTCCGATTTTGTTTTTTTTTGGGCAAATGCAGGAACAATCATCAGCATTGCCAGCAACATGGTTAAAACCTTCATTGATCTTAATTTTAGTGTGAAATGTCAAAAGTATTAAAAATCTTGGTTTACGTTGTATATTTTGGAAAAAGCTTTTCCTAAAAATTTGCACAGGTCGGAAGCAACCAGCGCGGGCATGGAATTCTTGCGGGCTGCCAAATCGCCCGATATACCATGCAGATAGACGCCCGCGATGGCAGCATTCACGGATGGAATTTTCTGTGCCAGCAACCCCAGAATAATTCCGGTGAGCACATCGCCGCTGCCGCCTGTCGCCATCCCATGGTTTCCCGTCGGGTTAAAAAAAACTTGCTGTTCGGGTGTTATTATAGCAGTATATGCGCCCTTCAACACAATTACAATTTTGTATTTGCAAGCCGTTTTTTGCAAAAACAAAAGGCGCTGCCATGAATTGTCAAATTCTCCAAATAAACGCCTCAATTCGCCGAGATGCGGTGTAAGTATGGAACCTTGCGGAATTTCTTCGAGCCACGTTTTGTTTTGGGCGATGATGTTGAGTGCATCAGCATCGATGACCATGGGCATTTGCGCCAACTTAAGCAGTTTGAAAAGAGCGCTTTGCGTATCGTGTTGCATACCTGTTCCGGGGCCGATCCCGATGGCGTTGTAATTTTCCAAAGTGGGCGGCGCGCTGAATATTTCCTTGTGGCTGTCGATGCTACACATGGCTTCGGGCGCCGTTGTTTGCAATATATGAACGCCTTTTTTGGGTACATGAACGGTGAGCAGTCCCACGCCGGCACGCAGGCACCCCCGAGCTGCCAGCGAGGCCGCGCCCATTTTGCCATAACTTCCGGCAATGAGCAAAGCATGTCCGAACGCGCCTTTGTGTGAGAATTTTTTCCGCTTGGGCAACATGCCCCCGACCATTTCGCGGTCGATCATAAAAAATGGGGTGGGGGTTTGGGCAATGGCGACGGGGTGCAGCCCGATATCGATCATTCTCACCTCACCTGTATATAATTCGTTTTCGGGAAAAAGGAGGCTTATTTTTGGGAATTGCAGCGTCAGTGTAAGATTTGCGCGGATGATTGAATTTTCCGTGCCTGCGGGATTTTCTTCTCCCATGAGGCCGCTGGGAATGTCGATAGCAATGATTTTTGTGCCTGCCCGATTGATATGTTCTGCCAACGCTGCCGCAGTTTCCCGCAATGGGCGCGTTAGCCCCGAACCGTACAAGCCGTCGAAAACGATGGCATTGTGCGAAATATCCGGAAAATCGACTTCGGTTGCGATGATTTTTAT
>WRIQ01000125.1 GCA_009782655.1 Prolixibacteraceae bacterium | reverse complement strand
TTCATTGAATTTGTGAAAGAAGTGCAAGTAAACAGCGAGATAGGTATGACGCTGAATATTGGGCAGTGGCTTAGTATTCCGTTTGTGGTTGGCGGTATTTTTCTGGTGTTCAGTGCAATGAAAAAACCGGAAAAAATATTTGTAAACGGTTAAAGTCCACCCGGCAGATTCATCTTGTCCAGTTTTTCTATTTCAGTTTCCCTTTTCGACAGAACGTTGAGATAATTGACGACATTGGTTATGTGTTCAAAATAAATATCCTTGTCGTTGATAAGTATTTGGTGTGAATGTAATAACCAATCCCGCGCCGCGGGTATATTGCCGTCTATTTCGCTGGCAACTGCAAGGTTGTACGAGGCTTTGGCCGCAATTTTCGGATTTTTACTGTTCGCGAATTGTTCCCATATTTCGGCGGCTTCTTTCCATTGGTTGACTTTGACAAATTGTTGCGCTTTCTTCAATTCGTAATTCTGCGAAACATAGAGCAGGCGCGAAACCGTTTCCCAATGCGGAGCCACATATTTTCCCAGAGCAACAGCCGATTCCTCCGCACCTTCGAGAATGGACATCTCCATATTAACCAGTTGTTTTATTCCTTTTGATGTCTTGGCGCTACCCTGCCAGATAAGCGTGTCTATTTTTGGCCTGAAGAAGCAAACCGAATCCATCGAAAGATCGCATAATTTCCAAACTGTAGAAGTGAAAATCCACATTTCGAAATATTGTATATCATCGATAAATATTAGCTCTCTTTGGGTAAAGAAAAGCTCGAGGGAAAGCAATAAATCCAAATCGGGGAATTCCGATTTATAGCGGCTGATTTCGCTAAGTTCGATTTTAAAGACGATAGTATCAATGTCGGAAATCATGCTGGGAGCGTCGGGGAGTGAAACAATCGTGTCGAAATATCCGGTGCTGGCAAGAAAATCGGTGAGAACCAGTATGTGGCGATCAGCTACTGCATTTTGCATAAACCGTTGCGTGTGAAACGAGTCAGGAATTATATTCATAAATTCGCGTTTCAGGCTATCTTCGAGTTCTGTGGGATTTTTATAGATGATCGCGATTTTTTTGTATTCTTTTCCGGCCATAAATTCCGGAGGCTCGTAAACATCAATGTCGACGGATGTATATTGAAGCGGAATACAGCCGGATAAAAACAGGCTAACTGCCAAATATAGAAGACCTTTTTGCAATTTGCTCATGTTTATTCAATAGGTTTTTGGGTCAATGAGAGAGGCGGATCGAGCAAATATCATGCCGATCAGAATAATTTCCTACATGGGTATCAGGATTTATTCAACAGAAAAAATAAATAGAAAAGCGACGGTAAAATCAGCCTTTTTTCATGGTAGTTCAAGGTTGTCGGCAGCTTCGATTGAAGCCAGACGCTTTTGCAAAATGGTGTTATAGCGGTTGATTTGGAGTATGTCGTTTTTGCTTTTTAGGCTTAGGGCTTGTTTCGTGGCGCCCTGAAGCCACTGCAGCGCTTCCGGTATATTGTCGCTCATTTCGGCGGCAAGCGCCATGTTATACCTCGAAACGATGGCTAATTTTCCATATTTGTCGGGCGTATATTTCTGCCATATTTCGGCGGCGGCGCTCCACTGGTTTTTTTCTGCATATTTAGCTGCTTGCGCAAAATCGGCGGGTGGAGGGATAATCATTTCTCTGGAAACGATTTCCCAGTCGTCCACAAATTTTTTGGCGTAATTTTCGGCGAAGGTGGCCGCCGCAATTTCGATGGCAGGAATGCGGGGCGGGAGTTTTATCTTTTTGCCTTTCTCATTGGAGATATTCCAGAACAGCGTATCGACTGCCGATTCGTGTTTGAGCAATTTTCCTGTTTCTCCGTTGTAGATGGCCCAAATGCCTGCCATGGTCACTTCGCAGGAATTTTGTTCGGCCACCCTGTGCGAAAACTCCGAATACATGTAAGAAAAGGTTTCGAGAGCGATGACGATATCGAGGTTTTGTGCTTTGCTCAGTTTTTGCACCTCGTTGGCGGGCAGTGGCGAAAATCTTTTGCCCACGGTGCGCCCGATAGTGTGATAGGGAAACAGCCGGATATTTTTTATGGCGTTGCCGCTTTCCAGACTGTTGGTAAAAGCGCTCAGGCAAGTCATAACTGCTATGCTGTCGATGTTGATATCTTTGTTGTTTTTATCCGGTTTGGGAATAAAATCGCTGATGTAATAATTTTGAAGCGTATCGTTGTCATATTTGAAATTTCGGTACAGCATTCCCGTTTTAGCGTCGTTGGGAAGGATGATCTCCCGCATCCGCATCACTTCGATGGGAATTTCTTTATAAACTGTGCACGATGTGAAAAGTAAGAGCATTGACAGCCGGAACAGGGTTTTTAATGCAAGTTTCATTTTGCTTCGATTTTTCTTTTTCTTGAGCCAAGGATTTCGAGATATTCATACGTAATCGGCCGGTAAAAGCCATTGTAGGATCTCATAGCCCAATCAATTGCTGTGCCAAAATCTTCAGCCATTTCGTAACCCAAGGCCAGATTAAACTCTGCTTTGCTTTTTGCACTTTTGTTGCCTGTTTCTGCCACTTTCCGCCACATTTCCATGGCGCCGTCCCAGTCGCTGTTTTCTATCAAAGCGGTTGCCTGAACGAGCATGGGATGCCCCTTGGCAAAGAACACCCTGTTTTCTTGTCTCCACACCGGCGAAATGCGCTCCGACAACTCCAATGCAGCATGAATGCCCGACTCAATCATCGCCTGCTTAACCTTTGGGAAACGGTCAAAAAGCCTGCGTAATTCGTAATCGTAGTCTTCCCAAAATAACGTGTCGAGATGAGTCATCGTTTTTATAACTTTGTTATTGTCAGGAGAATATATGCGTATCATCACTTCGTAGGCAATTTCCATGTTTGCATAGTAAACATAGTATTCTCCGGCATAAGGATCGCGTTTGAGCGTATTTCGATAATATGTGTTGACTTTTGTGTTCAAATAATCCAGTGATAAAACGGCATCGGTATTGAAAGCCTTTGTCAAGCTGTCGATTACTTCGGGCGAAAGAGAAGTGGGCAATCTGGTCTCCGATGTTGAATAAATGGTGCGCTTATTGGGGATGAAAATATCAAACCTGCCCGATTCGAAGAGAAGATTTCCCATAGCGGTCAGCGTAGTATCGGCGACTTCTGTGTCTAAAATCATTGTGTCGAGCGCGAATCTTCTTTTGAAAAAAACATTTTGCAGCGAATCGATTTGATGATTGCGAAACAGGGGATTTACCGCTCTGTTTATCAGGGTGAGGCTTTGGATATTTTCAGGGATTTCTTCCTGCGGCTTGTCGGCCACTTCAATGGGAATATACCGCACACTGCTGCACGATGAAGCTATTAACGCCAGAAGAATAAAATAAATCCGATATGTTTTATTGAATGTGTATTGCATCTGTCTTTGTTTTTGTATTCTTGATTTCAAAATTGAACGTTGTATTCATTTTCTCCTAAATTTTCATTCTGTTTTTCAAAATACTGGATACCACGAATCGAGCTTTCGTAATGACGAAACAATGGAACCCCTAACGATAATTTTTTCAATAGATTCCCCAAAATTTCCGGAGAAACCATTCGATACTAATGATTACCAGTAAGATAAAGAACAACCATTTAAGGTTAATAATCTCGTTGAGCATGGTTTGGAAATACGAAAACGGTTTTATCTGCGTATTTTCTTTTACCACTTCGAGCAACTCCTCCACATCGCCGGGCAGAAAAAAACCGCCTCCCGACATGGATGCCAATTGATATAACAATCGATGGTTGGCTTGGGTTTCGAGTTGCTCTATATTTACGGGCATAACGGCAAAATTTCCCTTTTTGGTATATTCTTTATCGCCAATATTCACTTTGGCTTCAAAATTATAGTGTCCATGGGGGAACAATCCCGCATCGAGCCGATAAAATTGACTTCTTCTGTCAAAAATATAATTGTATTCGTTTTTCAACGAATCTGTCAGCATCATACTCACTTCGGGCGACGTAACGGGCTCATAAGCATCGTTATACACTTCAGCAACCATGACAATCGGCTCTGTTTCCTCATAGACAGGCTTAAAATCGATGATAAAGTTGTCTTCGTTGTCGCGCAACGCCAGATATTGCGCCACTTTATCGATGAGTTCGTTAAAATTGTTATGGCTGTCAGTCATCACATAGTCGTAGAGGCGCCAGCGCCAGATGCCTTCACCAAGAATCACCCCTGTTTTATTACCGTTTCGATTGGCTACGGCAATAAGCGGCCTGTCGGTGTCGATATTTTTAATGCGTTGTGTAGCAATGGTATGCCAGTTGGCGTCGAAATTATATCGTGCAAAAGGAACCTGCAACGGCGGAAACCGATCGATGGTTTCGGTCAGTTTATTGTTGATGGTGAACTGGGCAAACGATTTATTAACAGAAGGTTGCGCGTCTTCGAAACTATTCGATTGCAGGGCTATTTCCATGCCAAGCCCCATCATGTTGAGTTGCTGGATATGACTTTTTGTGCCGACAATGAAAAGCAGCGGGATGCGGTTTTTGGCCGCATCCTCCACAATTTGCTTTCCCGATTGCGCCGACGAAGGAATCTGGCACAAAACAATGAGGTTGTAGTCTTTATAATTTGTAGGGAAAGGTTCCTCAGTGAAA
>WRIQ01000124.1 GCA_009782655.1 Prolixibacteraceae bacterium | reverse complement strand
CGGGGCTGGTGGCGGCCGGGGCCTCGGTGGTATTGCGGGGATCGGGCACGCCGGTGGCGCGCTCGGCAACGGGCTGCGTGCCCTCCACCGGGCGGGTGACGTAATTTGCCCAGTCGATGGTGCTGTGCTGGGCGGCGGTTGGGAGCTGCGAATAGGGGTTGTTGCGCAGCCCGGTGTTCACCGCGCCCCACACGCCCACGGCCGCGGCCACCACGGCAAGGCTCAGCGCCAGGTAAAACCCGCTGCCCTTCGGAATGTTTAGGTTTGGCTTCTTACCTTTTTCAAATCGCATGACAAGCATCCTTTCATTGACGAATCCTCGGATTCGTTGATTACTTGCCATTATTTTGGGCGGGTTGTGTTGGGTTTATGCGGGCATGCGAAGCTTTTTCGTTGACACATGCGTATCCCCGTGCTATAGTATATGGAAAAATAAATGATTGGGGTATCGCATGGGAAAAATCGTTGCGATCGGGGGCGGCGAAAACGGGAGGCCCGGCACAAATTATGAGACCGGGGCGATTGATAGGGAAATCATCGCGATGACGGGCAAGGCGCGCCCCTGTTTTCTGTTTGTCGGATTGGCGAACGTGCACGCTGAGGGCTATTACAACGCGATGCGCAATATATACCACGGCATGTACGACTGCGAAACGGAGCATTTGACGGCGGACGACATCAGGGACGCACGGGTTGCTTCATCAAAGATAGCGGGCGCCGACATCATCTATGTCGGCGGCGGGAATACCCTGCGCCTGATGACGCTGCTGCGAAAGCATGGGGTTGACAAAATGCTCGCGGCTGCCTATGAGGACAATAAGGTGCTCTGCGGCGTGAGCGCGGGGGCAATCTGCTGGTGCGACTACGGCAATTCCGATTCGAGAAAGTTCACCAGCGGGAGCGGGCAGCTGATCCGGGTGAAGGGCCTCGGGTTCGTGCATGTGCTCATGTGCCCCCACTTCGACGCCGAACCCAAAAGGCAGGCCGACCTGCCGCGCATGATGAAAACGACCTATGGGATCCCTGCCGTCGCGCTCGATAACGGGGCGGCGCTGGTGATCAACGAAGATCGGTTCAAAATCGTGACTTCAATCGAAGGGGCGAAAGCCAAAAAATATTACTGGAAAAAGGGCGAATATTTTGAAAACACTCTTGACTCTTCCGTTGGGGAAGGCTGTATAATAGATTTATACACCCGATAAGGAGGCCTTCCCATGAACGAACTGATCAAGATCAAGGACATGACCGGCAGGTATGGCGTATCCGCCAGGACCCTACGCTACTATGAGGACATCGGTCTGATCGCCAGCACGCGCAGCGAAAACTACGCCTACCGGCTTTACGACGAGGCCGCCGTCAAGCGCCTGGAGCAGGTACTGATCCTGCGCAGGCTGAACGTCAGCATCAAGGACATCCAGCGTGTGTTCAGCGCGCCCGGCTCTGAAGTCGTGCTGGAGGTGCTGGGCAAAAAGGTCGGCGACATCGACGACGAAGTCGCCCTGCTGCATGAACTGAAGGAAGTTATCCTAGAATTTATCCGACAGATCAAGCAAGCCGATTTCAGCAATAATGGCGATGTAAAACTGCTCTACGAAAAGGCGCGGGACATCGAAACCCAGTTTGCTAATGCCGATTACAGCGGAAATCCGTCTGCTGTGAACCGGTTCCTTGAAGTGACGGAAAAGCTGGGGAAAAAACCGGATATAGTGAAAAAGCGCCCGGCGTTCTCTTTGGGATTTGTCGTTGCCCGTAACGACAAGGAAATTCTTGAAGTTTTTGATTTTTACGAAAAAGCGTTTGGGGCGATAAAACTCTCACAATTTGTGCCTTATAATACGCATATCCATATCATCATGGAAATCCACGGCGTTCCTGTTTTGTTAAACCAGGACGCCGGATATGATAACAATCAAAGGCATGACGGCGGTTTATGGGCGTATGACGACGATCATGACCTAAATAGGACGATTGAGGTGTTATCGCAGGGCGCAATCGGCGTGTCGATGTATTCGTGGGAACACTGGCCGATTTGCGCGATGATTACGGATAAGTACGGTGTTAAATGGCTGCTTCATAATGATGCTAAATAGGAATAATTATCGAAAGGATAACGGATATGAAAACAGGCTGCCAAATCTACGTAAAAGGCTCAGTCGAAGCCGTAGCGTTTTACCAAAGGGCTTTCAACTGGACCATCGGGATGAATTTCAAGAACGCAGACGGCACATACGAACACGCTTCGTTGATGTGCCGCAGGCGCGAAATGCTTGCGGTGGCGGAGGATAGCAATGCTGCGACTTACCCGGAATTACAGGACGGCAAATGGCCCACTATGGCATTCAACTGCTTCGGTTTAAAATCACGGGAAGCGGTCGATCAGGCGTATCGCGTGTTGAGCGAGGGCGCGCTTGTTCATGCAACGGGAAACCCCGATGGCCCCGCGTCTGTGCCATGGTGCAAATATTGTTTTTCCCTGGTAGACAAATTCGGCATCAATTGGGGGGTCGGGATATGAAGTGGAGCGAATAATCCAGTTAAGCGATCTCAGGGGAAAGAGGTACTGCGCCTTTGTGCGCATTTCCTCTGTTTTTTCAATGAAAATGGTATTTGCTTTTTGTTGCATTTGCCGCAGATAATTGGAAAGATAACGCACAATTACCTGAAAAACAAGATGATTCTTTTCATACAATAAATCGTTTTCTTTTAAATTCCAATCGCCATCGCAAATAATTTGCTTTACAAATTCGGCTAATTCTGCCTGTTTTATCGGACGGAACTGCCCATTTTCAACCAATTTTTCCAATACGCTGTGAATAATCGTCCCTATATCCTTATTTTGCAGCATGTCTTCGGTTTCCAACGGATTGGTTTCGTCCAACCGCAAAACATAACGAAAATAAAAGAGCAGTCCGCACCGCAAATAGGTAGTAATAGACGATGCCGAAAACTTTTGCAAAACCTCCAACATTTGCAGATTTTTTTGTATAGAAAACGGCTTTCCCACTTGCATATTCAAAGGCGGATAGGTCAAAATTTCATCTGTAATCTCCACATTATCAAAATTTTGCAATTCTGTTTGCAGTTGATGAACAAATCGGCTTTTCTCCGCATTTCCGTTTTTATTGTCCAAACTATACAGCAAATACACCTCGTTTGCCCGCTGCAACAAACGGTAAAAATGGTAAGACGAAATCGCATCTTTTCCCCTATAAGTCTGCAATCCGTAATGCCTTTTCACATCATAAGGAATAAACGACTGAGTGGTTTTGCCCGCAGGAATGATGCCCTCATTGACCGAAAGCAGGATAATGTTCTCAAAATCAAGCGTTCGCGTTTCCAACAAACCCAAAATTTGCAAACCTTCTGTGGCATCGCTTTCAAACGATAACGCAACTTTGGACAAATAGGTTTCAAACAAAAAACACAGCGAAGCAACGTCGTAAGATGCTAAATTTTGCAATATATCTTTCAGATTATCAATATGTTCGTTCAAAACAAAGACGGTTTCTGTTTCCACCGAATTCAAGCGTCCGTCCTGCTCAATGCGGTGAAATAATTGTTGTACATTATCGCAAATTTGTGTGGTTTCGCCGTAAAACAAATCCATTAACAGACTTTTCCACGCATCGGGAAGCGGTTCAAACAAAATTTCTGCTTCCGCTCTATCGTAAAACAACTTATTGTTTCTCAGCAACGTATCGGCGATATTTGTAAACATAGATGTACTCATAATGACATATTAACCTCTTTTTAATTTTAACGTACATTCTTTCAATATATTTTTGCAAGGAACAGCCTTATTTTTGTCTTTAACTGTGATTTTTCACGACTACCATTCCACAGGGTGATGCCCTGTGCTAATGGATTTACGGCTTCCAGCCGATTGCCGCCTTCGCCCTGAAAGGGCAATAATCATTAGCGTGGGGCATCGCCCTACGAATAAAAACTGCAATGTGTCTATACTTATAGCCCTCTCCAAAGGAAAGGGAGCTGGCTTACGCACGAGGAGGATGAAGTGTTCTTTTACAATCTTAACCTCTGCACTCACCTGTCCATTCTCTACCAACCACAGAACATAATTCCCCGCCGATAAAGAAGAAATATTAATTTGTGCAAAATCGCCACTAACTACCTGCGACAAAACCACTTTCCCATTCATATCAAACAGAGTAAATGTGCCGTTAGTGTGTTTTTCCAACTGTACATTGAGGATATTATTGGCAGGATTTGGAAAAACTTTAAACATACTCTCATCTTTTGGATTAAACATTTTTGTCTCCTTGCCACAATAGCGATAAATGAGGTAGAAATTGACAAATACACGGTTCTTTAGATGCTAAATCACGTGGATGTGAGTATGAAAATTACGGATATTTACATCCGCAAAAGTTGGAAACCGATGGAAAAGGTCAATAGGAGGCTGCTGGATTTTGTGTTTGAAAAATGATCAAAATCTCCACAAAAAACACCATAATTTACATATTTTCAATCATTTATATTCTTTTTTGCCCACATAGTACACTATATGACGAAAAAATGCTATTTTAGCCGCTTTTATGTAATGTAAAGATACAAAAAAAGATTTTACAGCGACTATAATAATATCTTCTATATCTATCAATTTACTGATTATGTGATAAATAAAAATTAAATTGTAACATTTATGCTATGTGGTACATTGCGGTTTTTCATTT
>WRIQ01000123.1 GCA_009782655.1 Prolixibacteraceae bacterium | reverse complement strand
TATTCAAAACCTGAGAACAGCGAAAATCATTACCTTTGCAAAGCAGATAGTTGATTTTGGAACAGTTTCATTTGAGGAAAATTGAAGATCGGTCGGCTTTTCTTGCAGCAACAATATTGCCACACTCTAAATAACTGATTATATGGGAAAACGAACTATTGCGCTGGCCAGCGACCATGCCGGTTACCAAACCAAACAGGAAATAATCGCATGGTTCGAGCAGAAGAACATTCCATACGCAGATTTGGGTTGTTATTCCGACGCGCCGTGCGACTATCCCGATTTCGCCCATGCCATTGCCGATGCTGTCAACGATGGAAAATATCCCGCCGGAATAACTTTTTGCGGAACCGGGCAAGGCATTAACATGACGGCCAACAAACATCAGAAAATCCGGTCGGCATTATGCTGGAACGCTGAAATCGCTAAACTGGCGCGGCAACACAACGACGCCAATATCTGCGCTATCCCGGGCAGGTTTGTCACCGCACGCGAGGCGGTTGAAATAGTCGAAATTTTTTTGAGTACCGATTTCGAGGGAGGCCGCCACCAAAGAAGAATCGACAAAATACCGCTGAAAATATGCAGGTAACAAACCGGCGGTTTCTTCGTTTGATTATTTTTTAGCAGCCGCAACCACACAAAGCGGAGCTGCCTCAATTGTGTCGGCGGAACGAACAAACGCCGCCTCTCGTTTGTTGCAGGTAATATATTGGGAGGAAAAAAGCGTTTCCCGCTTTGCTTACAAATCGTTCGGCAAACAACGGAAAACAAAGAATAAATAGATATTATGCTGTCGAATACCTGTAAATATGCGTTGAGAGCTTTGATTTATCTTTCGAAATATCCTGCCGACGGGCGGATTGGGATAAAGCAGATTTCCGAAGATTTGAAAATATCTTCCGCTTTTTTGGGAAAGATTCTACAAGGTTTGACCAGACAAAAATTGCTGATTTCCAGCAAAGGGCCTAACGGCGGATTTGCGCTGGCGAAGAAACCCGAAAAAATAAGCCTTTGGAATGTGGTGGTAATCGTCGATGGCGAAGATTATTTTACCAATTGCCTCGTCGGGATGAAACCCTGCAAAACACACGATACGTCCAAGTTGCTTTGTCCGGTGCATTTTAAATACAACAAATTGCGTGAAAAAATAATCACGTTTTACAAAAATACATCACTCAAAAATGTGTCGGAAGATATCACGCGGTTTGAAGAATTAATGGAACTCTGAGAGGATCGGCCATGAGCGGAATCTATATTCATGTTCCATTTTGCAAACAACGTTGCGGTTATTGCGATTTCTACAAGTCGACGGATATATGCCAAACTGCGTTTTATATAGAAGCCTTGAAGTCGGAAATCAGCTTTCGCGCAGGATACCTTGACGGTGAAACCATCAGCACGATTTATTTGGGCGGCGGTACGCCTTCGCTGCTTGCCATTCCGCAACTGGAAATTTTGTCGGGAACTTTGCATCGCCATTTTTCCATCGAGAATGGCGCGGAGATAACCATCGAAGCCAACCCCGACGATTTATCGCCCGATTATTTGCAGGGCTTACGCAATGCAGGATTCAACCGCCTCAGCATCGGCGTCCAATCTTTTTCCGACGAAGAGTTGCGCCTGATGAACCGCCGTCACAATGCTCGTCAGGCGCTGGCCGCTGTCGACGCGGCATGGAAATCCGGTTTCGACAACATTTGCATCGACTTGATTTTCGGGTTGCCTAATTCCAACAATCGGAGCTGGCGCGAAAACCTTGAAACATCCATGCAGCTCCCTGTCAAGCATCTCTCGGCTTATCATATTACTTATCACGAAGAAACCTCTTTTTTCAATCGCCTTAAATCGGGAATCATTTCCGAAATTACAGAAGAAGAAAGTGTTGCGCAGTTTGAGGTATTGTTGGATACCGCCGCCAAACATGGTTTCGAGCATTACGAAATTTCCAATTTCGCCCGCGACAGCGCCTATTCGCGACACAACAGCAAATATTGGTTCGACGAAAAATATCTGGGGTTGGGGCCGTCAGCACATTCCTACAATCGCATTTCGCGCCGCTGGAATATCGCCGACCTTGGAAAATACTGCGCCTCCGCGCTTTCGGGCGAGCCGTTATTCGATCAGGAAATACTGACGCCCACGGAAAAAATGAACGACTATCTTCTCACGCGCATACGCACAAAATGGGGAGTTGACATGAAGGCGTTCGAAAAATTGTTCGGCGAAAAGGAAAGCCGCAAACTGCAAACATCGGCAAACCGTTTTATCGCCAGCGACCATTTACACCTCCACGACAGGGTAATTTCGCTAACACGCAAAGGGATAATGATTTCGGATGAAATAACGGCGAATTTGCTGATGGAATGAATGCTGAAAATCAGGAAACGATTTTTCGGATTTCATCAAAACGTTCGTCGAAACCTTTATCGTCGACATCAAAAAAATCGTCTATAAAAGGCAAAATCGACGGTACAAAATTCATCATCGGCGACCAAAACTGCGATTCTTCAATTGTTTCATCGGGAACAAAGTGAATATCTTTATTGAAGAAATTGAAAATCAAAAGAAAAATGCTTAATACCAGCGCTCCCTTCAGCGCTCCAAAAAAGAGCCCTGCCAGACGATTCAGAAAACCGAGGCTAACAACATTTATCATTTTTTCGACTACCTTGCCGATGAGTACCACCAGAACAACCACGCCGACAAATGTAATTATGAATGTAACAATTGACGTTTGTTGCGAATCCCAGTCAAAGTTAGCGGCAATGAAACCGCCGACAAACCCCGAAAAATGAATGGCAGCCCAAATACCCAAAACGAGCGCAGCCAAGCCCGACACTTCCCCGATAAAACCTTTCCTCAGGCCGTTGCCACCCGAGAGCAGAATCAAAATAAGAATTATAAGATCGATGTAATTCATAAAACCTGAAATAATGATGAATTAACAAGGCTAAAAGTACAAAAATATTTTGCCTGCAAATGAGGACGATAAAATTTCCTACATTTGCGGTATGTATGTGGAAGGCATTTCGGAAAACTGAGAGAAAACTCCTGTTTCCTTTCAACGCATCCCGTAAATAAGTAAGAAGGAAAACATGTCGCTGATAAATTCTGTCATTAGCTGGATGAATGTGAAGCGAATACATCAGATTGACCTCTATGGAAAATATCCGCACGACATTCAGAAAGAAGTCTTGTTCAAATTGTTGAAATCGGCGTCTGATACCGAATGGGGGAAAAAATTCGGCTATCAGGATATCGGTTCCATCAAAGAATATCAGGAAAAAGTGCCTTTACAGCAATACGAAAATTTGAAGCCTTGGGTCGACCGTCTGCGCGAAGGCGAGAAAAACCTTTTGTGGCCGGGCAAGACACGCTGGTTTGCCAAATCGTCGGGGACAACCAGCGACAAGAGCAAATTTATTCCTGTCACTAACGAGTCGCTGGAAGAGTGCCATTTCCGGGGCGGGAAAGATGTTATCGCATTGTATGTCAGAAACAATCCCGAAACCAATCTGGCATTTGGAAAATCGCTCACCATCGGCGGCAGTACGCAAATAAACAACTTCAGCAACAATTCGTACTATGGCGACTTATCGGCCATTCTCATCGAAAATGTTCCTTTCTGGACGGAATTTGTGCGAATACCTCCCACCCAAATTGCGCTCATCGAAGAGTTCGAAGAAAAAATCAACAAAATCATCGACGCTTCCATTGAGGAGAATGTGGTGACGATGGCCGGCGTTCCCTCGTGGTATTTGATTTTACTGAAAAAAGTACTCGAAAAAACCGGCAAGAAAAATATCACCGAGGTATGGCCAAACCTTGAACTTTTCATCCACGGAGGCGTCAATTTCGAGCCCTACCGCGAGCAATTCCGGCAGGTGATTCCCTCTGGAAACATGCATTATATGGAGACCTACAATGCCTCGGAAGGTTTTTTCGCCATTCAAGACAATCCGCAAACCAACGACATGCTTTTGATGCTCGACATCGGCATATTCTACGAATTTATTCCCATGAAAGAATGGGGCAACGAAAATCCCCGCGTTGTCTCCCTCGAAGATGTGAAACTCGATGAAAACTACGCCATTGTCATCAGCACCAACGGCGGCCTTTGGCGTTATATAATCGGCGACACGGTGAAGTTCACTTCCCAATTCCCGCATAAAATAAAAATTACGGGACGCACGCGGCATTTTATCAACGCCTTCGGCGAAGAGCTGATTGTGGAGAATGCCGAGCAAGCGCTCAAAACAGCCTGCTCCAGAACCGGCGCCATTATCGAAGAATACACAGCAGGGCCAGTTTTCATTGATGTAGAACAGAAGCAAAAAGGCGCTCACCAATGGATCATCGAGTTTGAGAAAATGCCCGTCTCAGTGGAGCAGTTTGCCTTCACGTTCGACAATGCCCTTAAAACGTTAAACTCTGATTATGAAGCAAAACGCCATAAAGATATTACCCTCGAAGCGCCAAAAATTGTTGTTGCGCCACAGGGAACATTTTACAATTGGATGAAACAGCGCGGAAAAGTGGGCGGACAGAATAAAATTCCGCGCCTCGCAAACGACAGGCTTTACCTCGATCAACTTATGGAACTGATAAATACGAATCACACATAGATTAGAATGCCTCTTTAGCAAAAATCAAAACTTTTTCTGAAATAAATTTCCTACTTTGCGGGAAATTT
>WRIQ01000122.1 GCA_009782655.1 Prolixibacteraceae bacterium | reverse complement strand
CAGAAAACGACGCATGATAGCCAAAAACGCCCTGAAATAGACGGCAATATGAATGAAAAACGAAAAAAGGCGGAAGTTACCCGACGAGAAATGCTTCCGCGAAAAAATGAGCATGGCATTGTAAAACACCTTCACATAGTTGAGGCTTCCCTTGCGCGTACTTTCGCCTTTATAATGAATGATGGTGGTTTCGGGGAAATAATAGTTTTTGTATTCTGACTGAAATATTCTGTACGACAAGTCGATATCTTCGCCATACATAAAAAAAGTCTCATCGAGCAGGCCGGTTCTGTCGAGGGCCTCACGGCGAAGCAGCATGAAAGCGCCACACAACACATCCACCTGATGCGTTTGATCTTTATTGAGATAGGAGAGATGGTATTTGCCGAACTTTCGGGAATGCGGAAACAAAGCCGAGAGGCCGAAAATTTTGTAGAAGGCGACCCATGGCGTGGGCAGCCCGCGTTTCGATTCGGGCAGGAAATGACCTTTCCCGTCAATCATCTTTACCCCCAAAGCGCCCGCGTCGGGATGCGCATCCATGAAAGCAAGGGTTTTCGAAAATGTGTTTTCCTCAACTACCGTATCGGGATTGAGCAACAACACATAATCGCCTCCGGCAACTCGGATAGCCTGATTGTTGGCAGCCGAAAAACCCACATTCATATTATTCTCGATGAGTTTTACGGATGGAAATTTTTCGCGCACCATATGGCACGAACCATCGACCGAATTGTTGTCGGCCACAAAAACTTCGGACTCAATTCCCTCGAGCGCCTTGAACACCGAATAGAGGCATTGCTCCAAAAAGTGCCTGACATTGTAATTGACAATAACCACCGAAATTTTCATGCAAAAGCGTTAATTCTCTGCAAAAGTAAGAAACTGAATGGACTTTTGAAAGAACGCGAAAAGAGAGCCTGCATTGCGCTCCGCAAAAACGGCATCCAAAAAAAGCAGCCACATTTTTCAATGTAACTGCCTGCATATTTGTGGGCCCAGCTGGGCTTGAACCAGCGACCCCCTGATTATGAGTCAGATGCTCTAACCAACTGAGCTATGGGCCCTGCTCCAGATGTTTTTCTCTGGAAAAGCGTGCAATTTTAATCAATTAGCCGCAATTACACAAATTTTTTTTGTGCTTTTATGCCTCGAAATAATATAAGAAACTGAACCTAAAACATAAAATTCTAATTTTTAATACATTAACAAATCATTCTCACACGTCAAGCCACGATGGTGAATGTATATACTGCAACCATGCAACACCCGGTTGAAAAAAGAGTCCATCCAAAATATTGGAATCCTTAATCTTATAAATCCCCATTGTGCCGCAATTTTGTTAATAAGATTCTTTCGTTTCCCGATTTATTGCTAACTTGCGCGGAACAAATCAATTTAGTTAATAATAAATGAAACGTATAATACTGATAATGAGTTTTTTTCTTGCGACAGCCGCATTACGGACACAAGCGCAGGAAACCCCCGAATGGGCGCGGGAAACAAAAGAACAAAAGGAAAAACGCATGGCGTGGTGGACGCACGACCGTTTCGGAATGTTTATCCATTGGGGCATTTACGCTCTTCCTGCCCGTCACGAGTGGGTGCAATTGTACGAAAAAATTCCCCCCGAACGATATAAGATTTATTTCGACAATTTTAACCCCGACCTCTATGAACCGAAAGAATGGGCTGCCAAAGCCAAAAAAGCCGGAATGAAGTATGTGGTGCTTACCACAAAACACCATGACGGCTTTTGCCTCTGGGACTCAAAACATACCGATTACAAAGTAACCAATACCCCCTATGGCAAAGACCTGATAAAACCTTTTGTGGATGCTTTCAGGGCCGAAGGCATAAAAATAGGATTTTACTATTCGCTCATCGACTGGAATCACCCGCATTTTCCTTTCGACCGCTCGCATCCGCCCACACCTGTAGGCAGCGAAGAACGGAAAGCCGCCAACGAAAAACGCGACCCGAAAATTTATCGGCAATATATGAAAGACCAGCTCACCGAGTTGTTGACCCAATTCGGGCAAATCGATGAGTTATTCATGGATTTCTCATATCCCGGCGAAAACGGGAAAGGGCACGAAGACTGGGACTCGGAGGGCTTGCTCAAATTGGTGCGCAAACTGCAACCGCAAATTATTGTCGACAACAGGCTGGATTTGGAACACACCGACTGGGGCTGGGATTTTGTAACGCCAGAGCAGTTTATGCCTTCGGAATGGCCTACCATGCGCGGCGAACGCGTCCCATGGGAAACCTGCCAGACATTTTCCGGTTCGTGGGGATACTATCGCGACGAATACAGTTGGAAGAGTGTCCACCAACTGATTGTTATGCTGATTGAAACTGTCAGTAAAGGCGGCAATTTGCTTCTGAATGTGGGGCCTACGGCACGCGGCGTTTTCGATGATCGCGCCAACGAATGCCTCGATGGACTTGGCGAATGGATGCGTTTTAACAGCCGCTCGATATATGGGTGCACACAGGCGCCCGAACAGTTCGAAAAACCGCAAAACTGTTTCCTGACATACAATCCAAACACAAACAGGCTCTATGTGCATGTTATGGAATGGCCGTTCAAATCGCTCAACCTTCCCAATTACAAAGGAAAGATAAAATATGTACAGTTGCTGAACGATGCTTCGGAAATCAGATTCCGCACACAAACCACCAAGGGAGGCAACACCTCGGAATCGACAGGAGAAAATGATGTTATTCTCACGTTACCTGTCCAGAAACCCAATGTGGAAGTGCCAGTCATTGAAATAATTCTGGAATGATAAAATCATCCTGGTTAAAAATGGCGTATATTTGCGCCCTGAATCATTAAAAGCAGAACATGAAAAAAACGATACTATTGGCAATGACCGTTGCCCTGTTTGTAGCGTGCAGTACGGACAACAAGACAACCTTCAAAGAGGTGCAGCCGCCGGTGGCGATGAAAAAAGATCACATCCGCGACATCCATGGCGAGCGCGTAAACGACCCGTATTATTGGATGTACGACTATTTCGGCAAAGGCCCCGACAGTTCGAATGTAGTCGCATACCTCGAAGCGGAAAATACTTATCTCCACACGGTTATGAGTGGAACCGCCGGATTACAGGAAATGTTGTACGACGAGATGCGTAGCCGAATCAAAGAAGCCGACGAGAGCGTACCCACATTCATGAACGGCTATTACTACTATACCCGAACCGAAGAGGGCAAACAATACTATAAATATTGCCGCAAGAAAGGATCACTGGATGCGCCGGAAGAGATGCTCTTCGATGTGGATGCAATGGCCGAAGGCTATGCTTATTACAGCTTGGGCGGCGTGTCAGTGAGTTCCGACAACAAGCTGGCCGCTTTTTCGGTCGATACGGTGAGCCGCCGCCAATATACCATCTATTTCAAAAATCTGGAAACCGGAAAAATAATTGGCGAGGTAATTCCCAACACAAGCGGCGGCGCTACTTGGGCCAACGATAGCAAAACCATATTCTACACGTCGAACAATCCCGCAACCCTGCTGTCGGAGAAGATAATGCGCCACGAATTGGGAACGCCCGTTTCGTCCGATGCACTGGCTTATGAAGAAAAAGACAACTCCAACTATATAGGGGTTTATAAAAGCAAAAATCGGAAATATATATTTATTGGTTCCCAGTCGACCATGTCTTCCGAATATTTTTATATATCGGCCGATGAACCGAAAGCCACATTCCAATCCGTGCAGCCGCGCATGAAAGACGTGCTCTACGATATTTCCCCGTTAGACGACCGTTTCCTGATTGTTACCAACAAAGACGCCATTAACTTCAAGATTATGAGCTGTCCGTTGGACAAAACAGGCGTGGAAAACTGGACTGACTATATTCCGCATCGCGAAGACGTGCTGGTGGAATACATCGAAGAATTCAGGGACTACCTCGTGATCGGCGAGCGCAAAGAGGGATTGCTCCGAATGCGTGTACGCAAGCTGGCCGACAACAGCGAACATTACCTCGACTTCGGCGAAGCTGCCTACACAGCCTACCCTTCGTCCAATCCCGAATACGGCAGCCATGTGTTGCGCTATGGCTACACATCGCTGACCACGCCCTCTTCAACCTACGATTACGACATGGCAACCCATGAAAAAACGCTACTCAAACAGCGCGAGGTGTTGGGCGGATTCACGCCGTCGGATTACCAGAGCGAACGCCTTTATGCAACAGCGAAAGACGGTTCAAAAGTGCCCATCTCGCTGGTTTATAAAAAAGGGGTGAAACTCGACGGAAAAGCTCCGTTGTTTCTCTATGGCTACGGCAGCTACGGCAACAGCATGGACCCAGATTTCAGCAGCAACCGTTTAAACATTCTCGACCGCGGATTTATCTATGCCATCGCGCACATCCGCGGAGGACAGGAGATGGGACGCCAATGGTACGAAGATGGAAAATTGCAGAAGAAAATAAACACCTTCACCGACTTTATCGATTGTGCCGAACATTTGGTTGCGCAAAAATATACCTCGCCGCAACATCTCTATGCTTCGGGAGGCAGCGCAGGCGGTTTGCTGATGGGCGCTGTGGCCAATATGCGGCCTGATTTGTGGAACGGAATCATTGCCGATGTTCCTTTTGTTGATGTGATCAACACCATGCTCGATGAAGATATACCGCTGACAACCAATGAATATGACGAATGGGGAAATCCCAATGACGCCG
>WRIQ01000121.1 GCA_009782655.1 Prolixibacteraceae bacterium | reverse complement strand
TCCGCCGCTGATTTCCATCGGCTTCATTTTGCTGATTGCGTTGGGCGCCCTGTTTCTGTTCGACGTCGTTTTGCTTTGGTCGCGAAAAGGCATTTCTGGACACAGGACAGTTCCCGAACGGCTTTCCAACGGCGATTTTAATTCGATACATATTGGGGTGAGCAACAGCTATTCTTTTCCTTGCGAGATGTTGATTATAGACGAATTGCCTGTTCAATTCCAAAAGCGCGACATGCAAATCGCCAAGCGCATCGCCCGCAACGAAACCCTCGATATAAGCTACGAGGTGCGTCCTGTTGAGCGTGGCGAATATGAATTTGCCGCCCTGAATGTGTATGCACATTCGCCGCTTCGGTTGGCGCAGCGCCGCTACCGTTTCGACGCGGGATACACGGCGCCCGTTTTCCCATCGTTTCTGCAAATGCGCAAATATGAGCTGATGGCTATCTCCAATCGCCTTACTGAATTGGGAATTAAAAAGATAAGAAGGGTAGGGCATCAAATGGAATTCGATCAGATTCGCGAGTATGTGTCGGGCGATGATTATCGCACCTTGAACTGGAAAGCTACGGCGAGGCATCACCGCCTCATGGTCAACCAGTTTCAGGACGAAAAAGCGCAGCCCGTTTATGCCGTCATCAACATGGGACGCGTTATGAAGATGCCTTTCAACGGATTGACACTTCTCGATTACGCCATCAACGCATCGCTGGTGCTGCTCAACATCGCCCTGCTGAAACAAGACAAAGCCGGGCTAGTCACTTTTAATAAGGAGGTGAACACTTTTCTGCCCGCCAAAGGAAAAAAAACGGCGATTATGCCGATAATGGAAGCTCTCTATATACAGAAGACGCTTTTCGAAGAGTCTGACTATGAGTCGCTCTACATAAGATTGTCGCGACAGGTGAGACACCGGAGCCTTTTGGTAGTGTTTACCAACTTCGAGGGTAAGAGTTCGCTGCGCTACCAGCTACCCTATTTGAAGCGGATGGCAAAGCAGCATCTGGTGGTGGTGGTTTTTTTCAAAAATACAGAGCTGGAAGAACTGGCAACACGGAAACCCGAAAATGTGGAAGATATTTATACGAATACCGTGGGTGCACAGTTGCTTTTCGAAAAACGACAAATTGTTAAGGAGTTGCAACTGAACGGAATACATGCCGTACTCACCGATCCGCAGGAAACAACCGTCAATACGTTGAATAAATATTTGGAAATGAAAGCCCGCGGATTGATATAAAGCGATTTCTATTTTGTTAGGGCGTAAGTGAAATTCAAAATTCTAATTTTGCGACAGAAAGCCAAATAAAAAAAACGCAGATATTATGCAGGTAGAAGGTAACATATTGAAAATGAAGACTGAGAACAAGGTTCCGGTGCAATATCATTTACCGTTGGGAAATGCGGTGATAAACATGAACGATTTTATAGGCAAAGTTTTGAAATTGGAATTTACCGGACAGATTAACTGCATATCCTGTGGAAAACCTACCAAAATATCTTACAGTCAGGGATTTTGCTTCAACTGCGTACAAACGTCGCCTGAGGCAAGCGAATCGATAATTCGTCCAGAGCTGTCGAAGGCGGAGTTCGGCGTCGCCCGCGATATGGAGTGGGCGCGGAAGCACGATTTGATTGAACATGTGGTTTATTTGGCCGCGTCGCCGCAATTGAAAGTGGGCGTCACGCGTATTCATCAGGTTCCCGTGCGCTGGATCGATCAGGGAGCCTCCCGTGCGCTCGTCATCGCCCGTATGCCCAACCGCCACATAGCCGGAATTATGGAAGTGTGGCTCAAGCAGTTTTTTGCTGACAAGACAAACTGGCGCGAGATGCTGCAAAACAGTGACTCGGAAATCGACTTGTATGGCGAACGCGAGAAAGCCCTCGGCCTACTCACGCCCGAATTGAAGAAATATGCCGTTGCCGGCGAAAACATTGTGAGCATCGAATATCCTGTTTCAGCATATCCCGAAAAAGTGAGCGCCGCATCGTTTGATAAATCGTCGGTGATTGAAGGCGTTTTAACCGGAATAAAAGGTCAATACCTGATTTTTGAAGACAGTACGGTTGTAAATATCCGCAAACACAACGGATATTATATTCGGATTTCGGGAGAATAAAAAGCTTTTCTTTGTAATTTTGCATCATGCAGGGAAAATTGTTCAAAAGCGGCGGGAGTGGATGAGAACAATATCATCTTTTATAACTCAAACAGTTTGTAAATAAATTAATTATGCAAAGAATAGTAAATATAGTTTTTGTGTTGCTCGTGTGTGTTATGCTGTTTTTCTGTGTCAACTATTTTACGGGTTGGGTTTATGTTTCGAAAACATGGATGCTTATTGTTACCGGCGTAACTACGCTGTTCTTTATTTTGCGGAAGTACTTTAACACACAGACACTCAGGAAACAAAGAAAAAATTAGGGTGGCGGGAGTTTCAAGTTTCTTCCGCTGTGTTTGAAGTTTTCGCCCATTTTATGGAGTATCTCATTGGCGGTGCTTTCAATGGGTTTATTCGAAACATTTATCACGGTAAAATTCCCCTTTTCGAAAATAAAATTGGCAAACCGTATTTCTTCCCTCACCGATTCTTCATTGGTGTAGTTGGTGTCATCGCTGTTCCAAACATGCATTCGTTTGTGGCGGTGCGCTATCAGTTGCGGATAATTTATGTAAAGTCCGAAGACGCGCCGGTTGTCGATTTCAAAAAGTTGCTCCGGTGGCTCGATGCCTTTTACCAGCGGCACGTTGGCCACTTTCCAGCCATACATGGCCAGATAGACGCTGAGCGGTGTTTTTCCGGCACGCGACAAACCTGTTAAAACAATTTCGGCTTCCCTGAGTCGGTCGGGGTCCATGCCGTCATCGTGAGAAAGGGTGTATTCGATGGCTTCCACGCGGTCGAAATATTGCAGATTCACCTGATGGTACAAACCCGGCGTTTTCAACGGCGTTATATCAAGCCTTTCGTTCAGCAGGTCGAAAAGCTTTCCCATCAGGTCTACGGCAGGAATGTTGAATTCATCGCTCAGGGCATTCAGTTTACGGCGCAAATCGGGATCGACCATCGTATGGGCAATGATGGCCCCCTTCTTTTTCGCCTGCCGGATAACCTCAAATAGCTGTTCTTCTGTGGAAATATTCGACAGAATTTCTACCGGCACATTGTTGTCGGGATATTGTATCAGCGAAGCCTGCACAAGGCTGTTTCCCGACACGCCGCGCCCACCCGAAACCACAAATATCGACGTGGTGTTTTTATCTGTATTATTCGTTTCGTCTGACATATTTTTCAGTTTTGCAATTTGATTTCAAAGAAAATCAAATTATCAGGAAATCGAAAAATATTTATGAGGTAAGCGTTATAAGATTTCTTTTCATAAACAATATTGACAGGCAGTTACACACATTCGAGCGTTTGTGCCCTTGAGCGATTCATTATTCGTTAATCATCATTCACCGCGTTATTGCTTTTATGATTACATTTGCGGTAAAACCATTTAATCATGAAATGTTTAGTTATCATCCTGACGCTTTGTTTGTCGCTGCCGACATACGGAAATGAAAATGCGCCGGCAAAGAAAAAGCCCCGTATATTGCTGATCACCGGAGGACACGATTACGACAAAAACCGGTTTACAAAACTGATGGAACAACTGCCCGTTGTTTACGATCATGTGGAACATCCCAACGCCTATGCCATGCTGAAACCGGAGAACATTGCAAAATACGACGCCGTGATGCTGTACGACATGCCCAAAGAAATACCCGAAGAGGCGCAACGCAATTTTATTGCGATGCTCAAAGCAGGGAAAGGGCTGGTAGCGCTCCATCATGCTTTTTGCAGTTACGATTTTTGGCCTGAATATGTGAAGATTATCGGAGGGCGCTATCATCACTATCCGTGGAAGAAAGATGGTGTTGAGCAGCCGGTATCTAAGTATAAACACGATGTGGAATTTAATGTGCGCGTGGAGGATTCGAAACATCCGGTTACCAAGGGGGTTGCGGATTTCCGGATTGTAGACGAGGCATACGGAGGAACGGAAATTCTGCCCACGGTGCATTCGTTGCTTTCCACCGACGAGCCAAGCAACGGGCCGTTGGTTTGCTGGGCCAACCGATACGAAAAATCCAATATCGTTACGCTGACGTTGGGACACGATCATCTGGCATGGGAAAACCCTTCGTTCATCAGGATACTCTCACAGGCGCTCCTGTGGGTGGCCAAATGATTTTTCAGACCAGTTTTTGCTCGATGGCTTTCCGCACAAGCGAGGCGGTGTTGCGCACGTCGAGTTTGACATGCAGGCATTTGCAATGGCTGCGTACCGTTTCGAAACCGAGAAAAAGTTTCTCGGAAAGGTGTAGCCTTCCACAATGAGTTTCAATATTTCGTAAAATTTTACTATTCGGTATTATTCTGATAATCAAATATGTTTAAAAATGCGACAATTTGAAGATACATTTGCAAAAGTTAATTTTCTATTGTGAATTCTATATTTATCTCCGTTCCTTCGCCTGTTTTGGAGCATATTTCCATATGTCCGTTGTAGGAGGCTACGCGGCCCCGAATGTTCTGCAGCCTCATGCCGTTTAATTTGTGCGGATGCGTTGAATCCGCGTCCGTCATCGGATTACGACCCCGACGAAGCGGAATTATTGAGGCAGCATAAATACAAGATGAAAAAGAAAAAAGGATTGAGGTTGTAAAACCTTACACCTCAAACCAAAACCTGCTTCCTTTGCCTTCTTCGCT
>WRIQ01000120.1 GCA_009782655.1 Prolixibacteraceae bacterium | reverse complement strand
CACCTATTTCAGCGGTTTTTTCAGGCAGTACGATTTGCAGATTACCACTTGTTCGGGAAGCGACAGTCTGCTCATTCAGCCGCAAAACGCTCTGGTACCGTGTTTTTCCTTTTTCAGGAACCTGATAGGAGAACAAGGCTTCAAACTGCCCGGAACAAATTTCTTTTACATGGATAATATGAACGGACGAATTTCCTATTTCGGCGAATTATATTTTCCTTCCATCGGCGAAGACTATTCGGGAATTTCCATATTTCTGGAACTCAATTCGCGACTGGTGGCTGAAGGAGTCGGTTTCCCCGAACTGCTGATCGACAAATCGATGAAAAAGCCCGACAGCTACAAGCGGTTCGAATATGCCAAATATTACGGAGGCGAATTGGTGAACCGTTATGGCGATTATCCCTACAATAATTTCATTTATTCCTACAATTTCAGCGAAGAAGAAGAGTTTTCGCGCAATACTTGGGATGGATACGAGCATTTGATATATTGCACGAAAGACGACAATTACGTCATCGCAAGCCGGATACTCTATAAATTTGTCGATTATCTGATATCGTTCCCATATCTGTTTGTCTTTTATTTTATTTCATCATTGGTTATTATTTTTTTTACGAGGCCGCTGAAAAAAAATGCAAAAGCTACGTTTGATTTGAAATTCAAGATACAGACCTCCATCATTTCTATTGTGTTCGTATCGTTGTTGCTGGTGGCCGCTGGAACTATCTTTTATAATCTTGAAAATTACCGCTCGCGTCTTGAAAAGGATTTGAATAGCAAAATGAGTTCGGTATCGGTGGAAGTAGATATGCGCCTCGAAAACGAATCGGAATTTGATCCTGAACTGGTTGACTGGTTGTCGGCTCAGTTGGTGAGTCTGTCAAATATTTTTAACACCGATATAAATATTTTCGGTATCAATGGCGACCTTGTTGTTTCGTCGCGGCTCGAATTATTCAACAAAGGGCTTGTGTCGCATAAAATGAGTTCCCGTGCTTACTATGAATTGTTTGAAAATTTCCAAACCAACTATTTCCAATCCGAGGAGATTGGACGGTTAAAATATCTCTCGGCCTATACGCCCATCATCAACAGGAACGGCCATTACCTTGGTTTTCTGAATCTTCCTTATTTCACGCATCAGGATAAATACAGTCAGGAAGTTTCCACTTTTATTGTCGCGTTTATCAACCTCTACGTTTTGCTTTTCCTTGCGAGCATTTTTGTGGCGGTGTTTATTTCGAACCAGATAACACACCCTTTGGTCACCATTCGCGAGAATCTTCGGAAGATGGACTTGGGAAAACGCAATGAGCATATCAATTACAGGCGCGACGACGAAATAGGCAAACTGGTGGAGGAGTACAACAAAAAAGTGGACGAACTGGGTGTGAGCGCCGATTTGCTGGCACGCTCGGAAAGAGAGAGCGCTTGGCGGGAAATGGCAAAACAAGTTGCCCATGAAATTAAAAATCCGCTTACCCCGATGAAACTTAACATACAACACCTACAGCGATTCAAAGGAAGCGAAGCCGATTACCGCAAAACCGTAAACAGGATTGCGCAAACGCTGATTGATCAAATAAATACGCTGTCGAACATAGCTACCGAATTTTCCAATTTCGCAAAAATTCCCACAGCCAACAAACAGGAATTCAATCTGTCGGATTTGATTTTGCGAGTGACAGGTTTATATGAGAATGACAATCGTGTGAATATTCATTTTGTAGACGAGACATTGGCCGCGTTACGCGTCAATGCCGATATGGAACAGTTGTCGAGGGCGCTCATCAATCTTATCAAAAACGGAATACAAGCCATTCCCGCAGGCCGCAAAGGTATGATAACCATCGGTCTTATTTCGTGCAAAAATATGGCTGTCATTTCTGTGCAGGACAACGGAATAGGGATTCCCGAAGAACTGCGCGAGAAAATGTTCAGCCCCAATTTTACCACCAAATCGAGCGGAATGGGATTGGGGCTGGCAATAGTGAAAAATGCCGTGGAAAACTTTGAAGGGAAAGTATGGTTTACCACCGAATCGGGGAAAGGATCGACTTTCTACCTCGAAATACCGGTTTTAGGAGTTGAAAATCAGTAGTGTTGCGTTGCCATTGGGCTGAAATATATTGCGCTTTCAGCGCGTCACATGTCAAAAAAAACCTCCTGATGAGTTGAATCCATCAGGAGGTTTTGCATTTATTTGAAAGTTACCGAACAATCAAAACGGCAAATCATCGGGTTGCGGTTCCAACGGTTCCTGCGGAATATCGTCGATTCCGAACGGCGGAGGCGAAAAGCCGACATCCTGACTTTGCCTGTCTATTTTCCAAGCATTCAGGTTGTGATAATACTTGCCGTTAAATTCGCGCGATTCCACATCGAACGAAACGTCGATTTCTGTACCCTCCGGCAATCCTTCAATGAGGTTCACCTTGTCGTTGAACAATGTGAAACAAATTTTTTTGGGATATTGATCATTGGTTTCGATAATGAAATCCTGCTTTTTCCATGCATTCCCTGCACGCGAAACGCCCGTTTCTTCTTTCAGGATTTTCACTAATTTCCCTTTTACAGATAATGCCATGATGTTTTTATTCTTCAGTCTGTGGGATAATATCCAGCAACTCTACTTCGAAAATTAACGTGACATTGGGGCCTATTCTGCCGTATTGATCTCCACCTTCGCCGTAGGCGATGTGCCCCGGAATATAAAGTTTCCATTTGGAACCTA
Organism: Prolixibacteraceae bacterium; assembly: GCA_009782655.1. The sequence continues at coordinate 2,032 of WRIQ01000120.1, read as the reverse complement.
CCGGCATAAGTTGCAATCCTTCAGTCCATCCTGGAATCACTCCTGTCAACGGAAATTCAACCGGTTGGCCGCGATCTACCGAGCTGTCGAAAACTTCGCCATTGATGAAGGTGCCATGATAATGAACCTTGACAACATCTTCTACAGTGGGTTTGGGGCCGGTTCCTTCGGTGATTATCTCATATTGCAGTCCGCTGTCGGTTATTTGAATGCCTTTTTTTGCTTTGTTTTTTTCGAGAAACGCATTGCCTTCTTCCAGATTTTTCTGGCCTTCTACTTTGGAAATATTGTCAAGATATATACCCAGAATTTCATTGGCGGTATTTCCGTCTGTTGTATCTTTCTTTTCCAAAACAGCGTGGAATACTTTCGTAATAATATCGATACTGAGATTGTCGGCGCCCGGAAAATTTTGCAATATTTGCTGGTTTTGCAATCCGATTATTACCCCGATGGCATAGCTGGCCGAATCCGCATCGGTTTTCATATCTTTCAGCTTGACTTTACCGCCCTGCGGTTGGCAACTTGCTATGAGAACGGCAATCACAATGAATACCGTTAAGAAAAACAGAGATTTAATTTTCATCTTTTTTATAAATAAAAGTTATTACTAAATGATTTTCAATAATTCAACATCAAAAATAAGGGTTGAGTTCGGGGCGATGAGGCTTCCTGCGCCCCGCTGTCCGTAGGCAAGAGCGGGAGGAATGAATAGCCTGTATTTTGATCCTTCGGGCATGAACTGCAAAGCTTCGACCCATCCCTGAATGACGCCCGAAACAGGAAATTCGGCAGGGATACCCCGCTGCACCGAACTGTCGAAAACGGTTCCGTCGATTAATGTGCCGTGATAATGGCATCTGACAGTGTCGTTTAAAACAGGTTTATCGCCGCTTCCCTGTTGCAAAATTTTATATTGCAGGCCGCTGGGAAGTTGTACTACGTCTTCCTGCAAACTGTTTTCGGCCAGAAATTCCAGCCCCGCGTGCAGGTTGTCGTCGCCATCGCCGGTTTGCGGGTTCATAAAGTTTTCGAGAATGTCGTTGGCTTCCTCGGTAGTCATCAAGGGTTTCTCACCTTTGAAAAGGTCGGCTACCGCCTGCGAAAAAACATCGACATCCAGCGTTGTAATACCCGAACTGATCAGATTACTGCCAACACTCATCCCCAAAGCATAGTTCAACTTATCGTCGTTCGTTTTTAAAATTCTTTTCTCCATTCGATAAATTTTTGATCCGCGAAGATAGTTTCTTTTTTGTGTTTTCGGTTAAGGTTTTGCGTTGATTTTTTATTTTGACGCCAATAAATCAGATAAGCCGGATTGCTGAACTGTTTGAAACTTTATACATTGAGCCCTGACAGCGCCTTCATGCTTTGCATTTTTCCTGAACACAAAGCTTTTTAACTTTCACTCAACTCTTGTAAATAACTGGAATTGTTTTATTTTCGCACTAAAATTTTAAACTGAGGGAGATGAGAAAAACTATTGCTATTTTGCTTGTTGCGGGAATCGCAGCATTTTCATGCCAGGACGCGGGGAAAAACGCTGCGAGCGACAATCCTTTTTTTACTGAATATATAACGCCATTTCAGGTTCCGCCTTTTGATGAAATAAAGTTGGGGCATTTCCTGCCGGCGCTCGAAGAAGGTATGAGTCAACAAAACGCTGAAATTGAAGCTATTGTTGAAAGCAAAAAAGAACCGACTTTCGAAAATACGATTCTCGCTTACGATGCTTCGGGAGAATTGCTTTCGAAGGTGAATTCTGTTTTTGGGCCATTAAATTCGGCAATGGCCAGTGATGAAATGCAAGCGCTGGCGCGCGAAATATCGCCTTTGCAAACACGCCACAGGGACAATATTTCAATGAATCCCAAGCTTTTCCAGCGTATCAAAGCGGTTTATGAAAAACGCAATAATTTGGGCTTAGATGCTCAGCAGATGCGGTTGGTAGAAAAATATTACAGCGATTTTGAGCGGAATGGCGCCAATCTTTCCGAAGCGGATCAGGCAAAACTGCGCGAATTGAATG
>WRIQ01000119.1 GCA_009782655.1 Prolixibacteraceae bacterium | reverse complement strand
CATTTAAGTTGTACGTAATTCCATTATAAAATTGCTTTTACCTGATTATAAACATTTTCGGCATTGAACCCCAATTTTTCATCCAATACTTTATAAGGAGCCGAAAATCCGAACGATTCCATTCCGAATACTTTTCCGTTTTCACCTGTCAGTCCTTCCAAAGTTACGGGCAGTCCGGCGGTAAGTCCGAAGCGTGGGACGCCCGTTGGCAAAACAGTTTCCTGATATGCTTTTGGTTGATTCCTGAATAATCCTTCGGAAGGAACTGATACCACGCGGACTTTGTAATTATCGCGTTTGCGCAGCAGGGCTGCTCCGTCAATCAGCGTGGAAACTTCCGAGCCGCTTGCCAGCAAAACCACATCGGGTGTTCCGTTGTCGTCGTCATCAACTACATAAGCTCCTTTTTCGGCACGCAGGGCATTAGGATAACTGCTGTCGGGCAAGTTGGCAATGTTCTGCCGCGAGAGAATTAGCGCGGTAGGCGTCAATGTGTTTTCCATCGCCATTTTCCAAGCGGCGGTGGTTTCGTTCACATCGGCGGGCCTTAAAACCAGCATGCTGTTATGGCCTTTATGGTTTTTCAGCTTTTCGAGCAACCTGATTTGCGCCTCTTGTTCAACAGGTTGATGCGTGGGGCCGTCTTCGCCGACACGAAAAGCATCGTGCGTCCACACATATTTCACGGGAAGTTCCATGAGCGCCGCCAGCCGTGCAGCCGGTTTCATATAATCGGAAAAAACGAAAAAGGTGCCACCAACAGGAATTACGCCTCCATGCAGCGCCATGCCATTCATAATGCAAGCCATTGTCAATTCAGAAACGCCTGCCTGTAGAAATGAGCCGCTAAAATCGCCCGGCGTGAAAGCTGTTGTCTTTTTCAGGAATCCGTCGGTTTTGTCGGAATTTGAAAGGTCGGCCGAAGTGACAATCATGTTTTCGATTTTTCCGGCGAAAGCAGCCAATACTGTGCTGGAAGCAACGCGTGTAGCCTGCCCATCTTTCTGAACGATCGATCCATAGTCGAATAGGGGAGCCTTGCCCGAAAAGAATTTTTCCAGTTTTGCGGCCTGTTCAGGTTTTGCGGCCGCCCATTGAGCTTCTTCGGCTTTGCGTGCCGCTGCCGTCCTTATAAGTTGCTCGCGACGTGCTGTATAGAGCTGTTGTACATCATCGAAAATGACAAAGGGATTTTCGGGCGAGCCTCCCAGATTTTCAATGGTTTTGTTGAAACAAGCGCCCGCTTCGCCCAAAGGCATTCCATGTGTCGATGTCTGACGCTCGAAACAACTGCCGTCTTGTGTCACTGCCCCTTTTCCCATCACGGTTTTGCCGATAATCAGCGTGGGCTTTTCGGTTTCTGCATTGGCCAATTTCAGCGCTTCCCTTATTTGGCTGGCGTTGTTGCCGTCGATGGTTATCACCTTCCATCCCCAGGCTTCATATTTCATAGCCGTATTCTCATGCGAAACAGCGTCGGTTGTTGTAGAAAGCTGAATGTCGTTTGAATCATAAAACATGATTAAATTATTCAGTTTCAAATATCCGGCGATGCGTCCTGCGCCTTGCGATATCTCTTCCTGAACGCCGCCATCAGAAATAAAAGCGTATGTTTTGTGCGCCATCCATTCACCGAAACGAGCCGCGAGGAAACGCTCGGCAATGGCGGCTCCTACGGCCATGGCATGTCCCTGTCCCAAGGGGCCCGACGTGTTTTCAATGCCGTGCAAAACGTCTACCTCAGGGTGCCCCGGAGTGATGCTTCCCCACTGGCGGAAATTCTTTAAATCGTCCATCGTGTAAAAGCCGGCCAGCGCCAAAACACTGTAAAGCATCGGCGACATATGTCCGGGATCAAGAAAAAACCGGTCGCGGTTGTTCCATTTCATATCCGACGGATCGTAATTTAAAAATTCTGTGTATAAGATATTTACAAAATCGGCGCCGCCCATTGCTCCGCCGGGGTGTCCCGATTTTGCTTTTTCTACCATTGATGCAGCGAGTATCCTGATATTATCCGCTGCTTTTGTTGACAACTCTTTATTCATTTATTTGAATTATATTGATTTAGAATTTTCATAAAGCACAGGTCATAAAAATGCCGTCTGTTGCGGCTATTTTTTGTTTCAGTGCATCTGTTATTTCCTTTTTATCGACGTCGATGATTCCATAGCTGATGTTGTTGCGGCTTTTGCTGATCATGGCTTTCACCTGAATGCCTTCTGCCTTGAGGATGTTTGTTGCCGGTTTCAGAACATCGGCCATATTTTTTCCGGCAACGACAATGCGCAAGTTGTTGGCGTCGCGTTCTAATGTTATTGTTGGAAAATTCACTGAGTTAATGATATTTCCATTTTCCAGATAATCACGAATTTGATCGACGGCCATGATGGCGCAGTTGGTTTCCGATTCTTCAGTGGAGGCGCCCAAATGTGGTATGCAAATGGCGTTTTTTATTTTCAGCGTGGCTTCGTCGGGGAAATCGGTAACATATTTCGCCACTTTTCCGTTTTGCAGCGCTTCTGCCAAATCGCTGTCGTTGACAAGGCCGCTGCGCGAGAAGTTCAAAATTTTAACATGCGGTTGCATCCGTGCGATTTTTTCCTTGTTGATCAGGTTTTTTGTCTCGGGCACCAGCGGCACATGCAGCGTGATAAAGTCGGCGGCGGCCACTACCTTGTCGAGCGATGTCTCAACAACGATCCCTGCATCAAGTTTCGAAGCCTGTTCGTGTGAAAGATAGGGGTCGTAACCGATAATTTTCATACCCAGCTTTTGCGAAGCGTTGGCAACCAACATTCCGATGGCTCCCAATCCAATGACAGCCAACGTTTTTCCCATTATTTCAGTGCCGCCGAAATTGGACTTTCCTTTTTCTACAAGCGCACCTACCTGATCGCCTTGACCGATGAGCGTCTGCGCCCAGTTAACGCCGCCGATAACATCGCGCGACGCCAGCAACATTCCGGCAATTACCAACTCCTTGACGCCGTTGGCATTGGCGCCGGGCGTGTTGAAAACCACAATTCCCAATTCCGTACATTTATCAATGGGAATGTTGTTTACACCGGCGCCCGCGCGGGCTATCGCTTTCAACCCGGAAGGCAACTCCATATCGTGCATGCTGTAGCTACGCAGCACCACAGCATCGGGATTGGAAACTTCGGACGAAATCCGGTAATTTTCACAGGGGAAACGATTCAGCCCCTGCGGATCAATTTTATTCAATGTTAAAATGTTGTACATAACTGATTTTGTTTTTTACCTATTCAAAAATATCAAAAAAAGAGCTTTTTAATTATGTTTCTGCCAAAATGTTTTGCAAAAACCACCCTTGATTTATTTTTTGCCTTACATAAAAGAGCGTCGCAATGAAATTACATGGCCAAATTTTTCTCTTCACAGGCCGAAATAAGCCGTTGCGATGGAAAAATAAATTATAATACCGCAAATATCGGCGATAGACGTGATGAGCGGAGCGCTGGCAGTTGCCGGATCGATCTTGAACTTGGTGAAAATAAAGGGCAATAACATGCCGATGATACTTCCCACGATGACGGTGCAAACCATGGTTAAGGCAACTATGATGATGGTGTCGGGCGCACGAAATTTTGCAATCAGCGACACGCCGATGGCCATGGTGACGCCCAAAAGCAGCGATACCAGAAACTCCTTACTAAGCAGCCTGAGCCAGTCTTTCATACGTACGTCGCCCATAGCCAATGCACGAATCATCAGCGTCGCTGACTGCGAACCGGCGTTTCCTCCGCTGGCAATCAGCAATGGCAAAAAGAAAACCAGCGTAACTACAGATTGAATTGCCGTCTCGAAATGTGCCAGCGCGGCGCCCGAGAAAACATTCATGAAAACCAGTGCAAAAAGCCATACTATCCGTTGTTTGTAGAGATAGGAAATTCTCGCTTTCAACGGGTTTACAACCGCCTCGGTCTACGAGCCGAATCGTTGGAAATCTTCGGTATGTTCCTCTTCCACCACGTCCATCACGTCGTCGAAAGTGACGATGCCCAGCAGTGTGCCGTCGGTATCTATTACAGGAAGCGCAATGCGGTCGTGATCCTGAAATATTTTAACGGCGATTTCCTGATCGTCGTAAGCATTGAGCGACACAGAATGGGGCTCGATAAGTTCGGTTATTTTTTGGTCGAGTGATGCCAGAATCAGTGTTTTTATGCGTATGTCGCCGAGCAGATTCCAGTGTTCGTCCACGACATAAACCACGTTGAGGGTTTCGGAGTCGCGGCCGAAAATGCGAATGTGATCCAACGCTTCCCTGACGGTGAAAAAAGGTTTCAGGGCCACATATTCGGGAGTCATCAGTCGGCCGATACTGTCTTCAGGATAACCCAACAGTTTGGTGGCTATGGCGCGTTCTTTTGTCGACAGCAATTGAACCAATCGTTGCGACACTTGTCCGGGCAACTCCTCGAAGAAAGCTGTGCGGTCGTCGGGGTCCAAATCGTTGAGCAGTTCGCTTATCTTACTGCTGTTTTTTGCCAGTCCTTCGATGATGTCTTCCTGTTCGTCGTGAGACAAGTACTGAAATGTTTCTTTTGCCGTTTCGCGGGGCAGAATGCGGAACAGAATGAGCTGGTCGGTACTCGACAATGCTTCTATGGCATCGGCAATTTCAACCGGATCGAGGTTGTTTAATTCCTGTTTCAGGGCTTTCCAGCTTTTCTGATCTATGAGTTCCTGAAAAAGAATTGCAGTGTCGTTCATTTTTGCGCCTCCTACATTTAACTTCCGGTGGAGGCGCATTGGGCATGCCTCCTACAGAGT
>WRIQ01000118.1 GCA_009782655.1 Prolixibacteraceae bacterium | reverse complement strand
CGCCATTTTCATATTGACAATAGTTGCCCTGAAAAATGATCCCATACTCGAACGAAATATCAAAATGGGTTTCGATGCCGAGAATGGCAGGTGGCAAGCTGTTATCGAGGCGCATAGGAAAATACCGCTATCGCCTCTCAATTGTTTTTACACCAATATGGCTTTGCTGAAAACAGGGCAAATGCCGGAAAAAATGTTTTACTACGATCAAATTGGAACTTCCGGTTTGTTTCTGACACAGGAGGATAATTTTTCGTGTTACGCCCAAAGTGAATTATTCTGGCAACTGGGGCTGATTAACGAAGCTCAGCATTATGCATATGAATCGATGATAGGATATTCATCCGAACAGGAACCGAACATTCGCAACATGAAACGCTTGCTCAATTGCGCCATGGTGCGGCAGGACAGCGCCCTGACAGCAAAATATGGCAAAATACTGGATAAAACACTGTTTTACAGGAACTATGCCCGTAAGAATGAAAATCAGAAATATCCCGAGGCAATCGTAATGAAAGATATGCTCATCCGCAACATATCCGACGTATTGGCCGCCATTCTGGAAAGTGACAGCGGGAATCGGGTGATTTTCGAATATCTCATGGCTTGGCACATGTTGGAACTCGATTACCAAAAGGCGAAAAACTGTTTCGACCGGTACTATTCCAATTTTTCGTATCCGCACATTCCCACCCATTATGCCGAATTTCTGGCGTTATACAAACGCCTCAATAATCTCGACGATGATTTTTACGAACAATATCCTGTCTCGCGGTATATACGCGAGCGGTTCGACATGATGGACATATTGATATCGACAGAAATCGACGAACAGATTCAGAAAGCGCTGGAAAACGGTTTTAAGAACACATACTGGTTTTATGTCAGATTTCCGCTGATCGGCGTTTCGGAAAAGCAGGAATACAAATCGAAGATAATATATTGATGCGGAATGGCGCTACGAAATTTAGAATACGGAATAGAAACAGGCAAAACAAAAAGCTGATGATGAAATTGAAAAATACATATATAACAAGGAGAGGATTTTTCGGGGGAAAATTGTCTGTTGCCGGCTGTTGCCTGTCAATGATAATTTTTTGTGCAATTTTCCTGTTTCCGAACTGTTCGCGGAGATCGCAACGCGCCAACGGAACAACTTTGTCTGTTTTTCCCGACTATTCGGGCGCAGCTATTCCCGTCAACATTGCTCCGCTCAACTTTTATATTCATTACGGCGCACACAAATATCGTGTTTCTTTTGCGATGGGAAAAGATTCGTTTAGTGTTGTTTGCCGTAACGAAGTGGCGATTCCATCGCGGAAATGGAAGAAATTGCTGCTCGGTCACGCGGGCGAAAATTTGCATATCGCAATTTATGCACGGGAAAACAAAAATTGGGAAAAGATTGAAAATAAGACTTTATATGTTGCACCCGAACCGGTCGATCCGTATATTGTCTATCGCCTCATCGAACCGGGTTATCAATATTGGGGAAAAATGGGCATTTATCAGCGGTGCATAGAGAATTTCGACGAAATTCCGGTGATGATCAACACGTTAACCGATGAAAACTGCATGAACTGCCATTCATTTTGCAAAAACGACCCCGATAAGATGCTTTTCCATATGCGGGCGCAACATGCAGGGACGCTGTTTGTCAACAACGGGAAAATTGAAAAGATGAACATGAAAGTCGACGGCAATATCTCGGCGGCCGTTTATCCGCGATGGCATCCCGAGGGCAGGTATGTGGCATTTTCGGTTAATAAAACTTCGCAATTGTTTCACGCCGTCGATGAAAACCTGATTGAGGTATACGACGCTGCTTCTGACCTTATCATTTACGATACCGAAACGCAAATCATTTCATCGGGCGCCCTGATTCATTCGACGAACAATTTTGAGACTTTTCCCGAATGGTCGCCCGATGGCAAATGGCTGTATTTCTGCTCTGCGCCGGCGCAGGAAATGCCCGATGGCTACGATTCGCTCCGCTACAACCTCTTCCGAATCGGATTTGATGCACAAACCGGCAAAACCGGTAATCGTATCGATACTGTTTTGATGGCTTCGCTGTTGGGCAAAAGCGCCGCATTTCCGCGCATCTCTCCCGACGGAAAATATTTGATGCTTTGCCTGTCGGGTTATGGTACTTTTCCCATCTGGCACAAAGACAACGATTTATATCTTCTGAATTTGGAAACCCGCGAATTGGCGAAAATGAACAGCCTCAACAGTCGCGAAAGCGACAGTTATCATTCATGGTCGTCTAACGGACGGTGGGTTGTCTTTGGGAGCCGCCGCCTCGACGGGCTTTACACGCGTCCTTTTATCGCATATTTTGATAATTCGGGAAAAGCGCATCCGCCTTTTCTCTTGCCACAAAAAAATCCCCTGCTCTACGATCAACTTATTAAATCATTCAATATTCCCGAATTTATCACCGGCAAAATAAAACCCGGCCTGCGAACTATGGAGCGCGTTGCAAAAGAGCCGGCCATAAATGCCAAAAGCCAACAGAAATAAAACTACCCGATTCCCACGGCTTTAAGCCAGGCTTCAGCCATAAAATAAGCGCCTGCCCCCGAAGGGTGAACGCCGTCGGCAGCCCACCATGTTGCGGGTGCATATCTCAGCGATTCGTCGAAAACAGTTTGGAATGGAACCCAAATCGCGTTGAACTCCCTGCAAAGTTTTTCCGCAGCAGCCTGATACAGGGCAAAGGGCGCAACCCACGATTCATCCACAGCGCTGGTGTTCGGAAGGATAAAAGGCTGACAAATAATCAATTGCACATCGGGGAGTTTCTCTTTGGTAGTTTTTAGCAGTTCCCTGAAATCATTTTCATATACGTCGACGGTGCCGTCGTAGTTGCCGCTCCGCATGTGCCAATAGTCGTTTACGCCGATGAGAATGCTGAGTATTTCGGGTTTCAGATCGATGCAGTCGCTTTGCCAGCGTTCGGCAAGTTGGTAAACCTTGTTGCCGCTGATTCCGCGGTTGTAGATCAACGGTTGTTCGGCATCAAAATGACGCAACAACGCCGAAGCAATCAGAAAAGCATAGCCATTGCCGAACGATTTTGCCGAATTGGGGAGCTGCTGCGTCTTTTCTCTGCCTGCGTCGGTGATGGAATCGCCCTGAAAAAGGATAACGCCGCCCTTGGAGAGTTTAACTTTCTGTTTGCTTTGCCCCGATGGCGAGCAGGATTGCAAAACGGCAGGAACCGATAGCGCCGCCGAAGCAACAGCCGCATGTCCGATAAACGATCTACGTGAAATATTCATGGTTTTAACGATTTAAGTTAGCCGCAAATTAAAGAAAAAAAGAAGAATTCATCAAGAAGAATGAAAAGAAGTTTGGAACGTTACCATGTTTCGTGATACCTGAGCAGGCCTTCCATCGGATTTTCGGCTATTTTGCTGATTTCCAAATTGAACGACTTGGCGGTTTGTGCGAGAATATGGCGGAAATGCCAAGCGACGCTTCCTGTAAAATGAACCGGTAATTCGGAGGCGGAAGGGTAGGGCAGCACATATTCGCGGAAGAAAAGCGAAAACTCATCACTTACAATGTCGTGCAGGCTTTTTTCTGAAATATGGTGAAAAATAAATTGTGCAAATCGGGCAGCATAGCGATTGGGAAAAGGTTTCTGGTATATGTTTTCCATAATTTCGGACGGCGTAGTCTTATAGGTTTCAAAAAAACAGTCGACAATATTTTGCGGAAGTTGCTTTTTCAGAATGCCTGTCAACAGGCGTTTTCCCATTTGGGAGCCGCTGCCATTATCGCCCAATATAAAACCCGGCGTGAAAATTTTCGTACAGATTTTCTCTCCGTCGTAATAGCATGAATTTGAGCCTGTTCCCAGTATGCAGGCAATTCCTTCCGACCGTTGGCACAACGAGCGGGCGGCGGCCAGCAGATCGCTTTCGACAGTTATTTGCGATGTTCCAAAAAAATCGCTCAACGCTCCGGTAATGTGGGCGTTTACTTTTTCGTTGGCACATCCGGCGCCATAAAAAAAAATCGCCGAAACCTTTTCGGTTGGCGCCTGCAACTCGGCCCGCAACAGACTCAGTATTTCTTTTTGACTTTGGTAAAACGGATTGATTCCCTGTGTTTTGACAATTCTCGTCGGTTCGTTTTTAGGGTTGACAAAACACCACGTCGTTTTTGTTGAGCCACTGTCAGCTATGATTATCATATATGTTACTTCGCTTTCATTTGACGGTGCAAAGATACAAATCCGGAGCAAAGAATGATAGTTTGCATTTCGCAAACAGTTTCTTATTTTTGGCTGTAATATTTTTTAAAAATTTGTTTCAAAAAGCAGAGGATACAAAATGAAGGCAGACTGTTTTATTGCCGGAGGAAACGCCGATGATATGGCGCAGACCATTTCTGCATTACGCCAGTCGGAAAGCATCAATGAAATTTTCAGGATTGGAAGACCATGCAACGATGGTCAATTTGAACATGTGAAAACAATTGCGGCCGAAAATTTCTTTTCTTCCGAAGTCATGATTGAAATATCGCATCGTGTTGAATCGGATTTTATATTATTGTATACCAAGCCTTTTGCGTTACAATTGGGCGCTTGGGCACTGGAGAGGATGCTGCAAATCGCTGACGACACCGGCGCGGGCATGATTTATTCCAACTATATGCAGTTGAGAAACGGCGAACTCATATCGTGTCCCGTGATTGACTATCAGTTAGGAAGCCTGCGCGACGATTTTAATTTTGGGTCACTCATGTTGTTTCGTGCCGATGTGTTTAAAAAATGCGCAGCGCAAATT
>WRIQ01000117.1 GCA_009782655.1 Prolixibacteraceae bacterium | reverse complement strand
CTCAAAAGTTTCAATATGCTTTTACTAAGCGATATACGTGGGTCGCGTTTACGCAAATCGAGGTTGAGTCCCAGTTTTTTATTCAAAGGTATTTTGTGGGTTTCCACAAATTCTATCAGGTTGCCGTCGGGGTCTTCGATATAGGAAAAATGACCTGCCGCCTCACCCATATCGAAGGAATCGGCGTCATTGTGTTTCGCTGAGCTGTCGACAGTAAAGGGAAAGCCCAAACTTGCACATTTCTCTTTCAGCGCTTCCATGTTTTTTATATCGAAGCAGAGATGAATAAATCCAGGGTCGCCCCAAAAACGACCCTCATACAATTTTCGCGGCATGTGTTCCAGCGCCTGCACCAGCTCGATATACGAATTTCCGAAAAGATTGGCCAGGGTGCCCTGTCGGGGTTGCGAATGCGTAAGAAGAACCCGGCGGAATGCCTGCGTACCCGCATTCAGGGCGGCAATATCGCCAAAAACGCCGCTCTTGTCGGCAATTATTTCGTCGTAGCCCAAAATATCGCGATAGATGGACAGCGTTTTGTCGATGTCGCTGACGCCAATGATGGCGCCAACAGGGCCGCCTGTCGAGCGGTTTTCATCTCTCAGGAGGTAATTATCGCGAACAATCTGGAAGAGGTTGCCAAATTTGTCTTTCACAAAAAAGGTATAATCGCCATCCAGCGACACGCTGATTTCACCAAGAACTTCGATTCCAGGTTTGACAGAAAATTCATCGTAGGAAAGCACAACATCGCGGCTTTTTATTTTGGCGGCCAAAATACCCAAATCGCCGAAACGCATGTCAAAATTTATCTTTTGCGGCTTATGCTCCAGATGCTGCCAAATTTCGAAACCTCCGCCGCCCTGCATGTTTATCACAATTCCGGCGCGTTTTTTCCGCGGTTTTCCACCCATATATTGCGCCATGATATCGGCAACGCTGTCGTCTTCAAGTATCTTCACATCCATGTTGAAAACGCGAACATAATAATCCAACGCTTCCTTAAAATCTTCGACTCCAATTCCAACCTGCTGTATTCCACTAACAATATAATCTTCCATTTTCCAAAATAGTTTTAATGTTTAATATCTGAAACGCAAAGTCACCTCTTCCGCCGCTTCCTCCTTTTTGATAAATGCCCCGCGCCGCCATAGTTCAGGCAAACCCAACACCGTTCCTGCATCGTCAACAATTTTATCCATTCAACTTTATGTCGGTTTAATTTTGCGAACCATTTTGCGCGACAAAGTTGGGAAAAATCTTTTAATATATACCATGAGAAGTTCTTTGCCCCCCACCAAAACTTCGGGTTTGCGTTTGTAAATGGCATTCACAATTTTGTGCGCCGCTTTTGTTGCGGTGATTCCTCCTGCCTGTCCGTCGTCCATTTTTGCATGTTGTTTTCCGTCACGCTCAAGTGCATAAAACGAAATATGGGTTTGCACACGTCCAGGACAAACCAGCACAACACGTATATTCTGATCGAAATATTCGGCGTGCAGCGTTTCGAAAAAACCGTACAGCGCATGTTTCGATGAGCAATATGCCGAGCGCAACGGAAAGCCAAAACGTCCCGAGATGCTGGTTGTTACGGCAAATACGCCGCCGCCGTTTTCCAGCATTGAGGGCAGCAGAAGCTTGGCAATCAGCACCGGAGCAAAAAAATTGACATCCATAATTTTTTTATCCACTGCAAACAATGTGTCGCCCGTTTTGCTACGCTGGCTGATTCCTGCATTGTTATACATGATGTCGATCCGGCCGAAGCAGACTAACGCTTTGTTTACCAATTCGTCAATCCCGTCGAGATCGGACAGGTTATACGGAAGTACCTCACATTTGGCGCCCAAGGCTTCGCATTTTTCCTTCACCTTTGCCAGAATATCCGGTTCGAGGGCCGTAAGAATCAAATGAGCGCCCTGCCCGGCAAACTCATACGCGCAGGCTTCGCCGATTCCCGACGAAGAGCCCGTTATCCACACAACTTTGTTATCGAATTTTTTCATAATCTCTTTCAAGCAGGCGCAAAAATAAGAAACTGTTTGGATTTTACGGATTTCAATGTTGTTACAAATCACAAATTATGCAGAACAATCGAATGATTGAGTCGTCCGGCGAAATCAATTCCCTTTGATGAGCCTCATCTATCTATATTTTTGTTATTTTTGCTACCCAAATCAAATAAAATTATAGGCAATGAACAGATTTAAACTTGTAATACTCTGTATATCAGTATTTATTTATGCGACAAACATTTTGGCGCAGGACAACGCAAATCAGGATGAACCGCTAAAATTCGAAGACAAAATTATGCTTCCGGCAACATCGGTAAAAGATCAGCACCGTTCGGGAACCTGCTGGGCCTTTGCGGGAATTTCTTTCATCGAATCGGAAATGTTGCGAATGAAAAAAGCAGAGGTAGACCTTTCGCCCATGTTCATTGTCTATTACACCTATCAGGAAAAAGCACGGCTTTATGTAAGAATGCACGGCTCCGTGAATTTCGGCGCGGGCGGCATTTTGCACGACGTCACCGACATGATAAAAAAATACGGAATTGTTCCCAACGAAGTTTATCAGGGACTCAACTACGGTGAAGAGAAGCATGTGCACGGCGAACTCGATGAACTACTGAAAAACCAAGTTGACGCCATAATTAAAAATCCCAACAAAAAACTTTCTCCGGTTTGGAACGATTTAATATCCAGTACATTAAATAATTATCTTGGCGTGATCCCCGAAAAATTCGAATACAAAGGCAAACAGTATACGCCGCAAAGTTTCGCCCGCGATTATGTGGGCCTCAACATGGACGATTATGTCGAAATATCGTCATACACACACCATCCTTTCTATTCGAAGTTCATTCTCGAAGTTCCCGACAACTGGGCTTGGGGCGAAGTATACAATGTTCCGATGAACGAATTGGAAGAGATAATCGACCATTCGCTGAAAAATGGATACTCGGTTGGCTGGGGCGCCGATGTGAGCGAAAAAGGATTCCTCACCAGCAACAAAGGCGTGGCCATGGTTCCCGTCAAAAAGACGGAAGAGATGTCGGGTGCCGAAATATCGCGCTGGGAAAACCTCTCCGACCGCCAGAAAGACGAGGAACTGCTCCGGCTGACAGGCAAAGTTAACGAACTGGAAATCACCCAGGAATTGCGGCAGGTAGAATTCGACAACTACCAAACCACCGACGACCACAGTATGCACATTGTGGGAATCGCAACCGACCAATATGGCAAGGAATATTATAAAGTTAAAAATTCGTGGGGCAAATACAGTCCGTTTGATGGATTCTTCTATGCATCAAAAGCTTATGTGAATTATAAAACAATGAGCATCATGGTTCATAAAAATTCCATACCGCAAAACATCAAAATAAAATTGGGATTGTAATTTCGACTCAAAAATTTCGACTACTTTTGCGGACTTGTGTGGATACGGGGCGGATCCTCTTATCCGAAAGTAGTTTATTATGAAGAGAAGCATCAAAGACAGGTTATTGACCAGTAATGTGAAAAAAAAAGCAGGGCTTATTTTGCTGTTTGCGGTAACGTTTTTATTGACGTCGCGGGCTGCCGTTACCGATGAACAAGACTGGGCATGGTGGAACCAGTTGCACAACTGGGAACCCGGAATGCCGAGTTGGAAGCGTTACATCATCATCTCGCCGGGCTACCTCGGCCCCAACGCGCTTCCCGTACCCGAAATGAAAAAAGGACTTATCCCCCTGAAAAGCGAAATTTCAATTTCAGCGTCGCACCACTCCCATTCAGGCGATCCCACACAGGACTTGTCGGCAAAAATTTTTCTGCCTTTTGCAAACGGAAGAATCGCCATTGAAGTATATGGCGTTTTTTATGAAAAATATGGCTACACCGAAACTGTCCGCAACGAGCGTTTTTCGCGCAACAGAACCGGCATCGGCACCGCCGAGGGCGACCTCTATTTCAGCACGATGATACAGATTTGCCGCGACCGCATTTTTCCCAATACGCTTGTACGCATGGCGGGACGGACAGCCTCCGGCTCCGATTTCTACGCTGCGCGCTTTTCCGATGCGCCGGGCTACTTTTTCGATATCAGCATGTCGAAAGATATATTCCTTGGACACAATTTCATGATTAAGCCCTTTGGCGTCGCCGGTTTCTACATCTGGCAAACCAACAGCGACCAATACCTGCAAAACGACGCATTTTTATATGGCGTCGGCATGGACATCAAAATTCATAATTTCTTATTATCGGGCAACTTTTCGGGATACAACGGCTACATCAACAACAAAGACCGCCCACAACTCGTAACCGGCTCTATAAGATACGATTGGAGTAATTTTGCCCTGTCATTTGAATATCTGCACGGACTGCGCGACTGGGAATACCGAACTGTGCGTTTCACAGCGGCTTATAAATTCCGTGGCATCTATTCGGATAATAATACTTCTAAATAGCTGATTGTAAGCAAAATGTTACTGTGTTTTCAACAAGGTGACACATTCTTATAAGGAATGCCGATTAATTTTCAATTCTCAATTAATTATAAGCGATATAAAAATCTGTGTTCATCTGTTAAATCTGCGTTATCTGCGTGCAAAAAAATTTCAAAGCCATACAGACAGTTTCAGGGTGAACCACATATTTACAAAAACAGAACCCAAACTGCGCAACCAGAAGAAGCGATGATGAGTTGTTTGCAATCAGGCGGTAGCACTTTCCTTAAAATTTCTTTGTATGGTGTGCAGTAAGAATCATCGCGATGTAAATTTTTCATTTACGGATTTTTAAGGTTGATTATTCT
>WRIQ01000116.1 GCA_009782655.1 Prolixibacteraceae bacterium | reverse complement strand
GTATTGAAAACGTATGGATTTAAAACATTGGGCGTTTCCAACCAACTCCGGATAGTCAATCAAACACAGGCAATAAACGGCGCCCGCTGTATCAATATGCTGTCCGGCTTTGGAGGCGGCAATGCAGCGCTGTTATATACATTAAACGGGAGCGCTACGCTGAAGAGCATCAGACCGGCATAGTCTCCACCAATAAAATATTATCCATGGAACATATCGTCTCCCAATTGTATGTTGCTGTTTTTAGTTTATTCGGCAGCAGCAATTTCAGTAATTACTTCAGTCCCTTCAACTGTTTCTGTTATGACTGATTCTGTTTCAGACGCGTCCTTGTCTACTTCTGCTGCTTCAACTTCTGCCGCTTTCTTGGCAGCTGACACGGCTAATTCGGCTTTCTTTTTTGATAAAACAGCCGATCTTGCCTGATTGACTTCTTTCTCGGCTTCCAAAAGCGTTTTCGCAGTTGCTTTTGCTGCTTCTCTCACCTTGTTTTTTACGTCTTGTATAGACATTTTTTTCTTTGTCAGCCATTCCTGAAATTTGGTTTCAGCGGCAGCTTCGTCAAAAGCGCCTTTTTTCACGCCTTCCAATAAATGTTTTTTCAAACATACCCCTTCGCGCGAAAGGATCATACGTGTTGTATCCGTAGGCTGAGCGCCTACCTGTAACCAATACAAAGCTCTTTCAAAATTCAAATCTATTGTAGCAGGATTGGTGTTCGGATTATAAGAACCTATCCTTTCAATAAATTTTCCATCTCGTGGAGCCCTGCTGTCTGCGACAACGACTTGATAAAAAGCATACCCTTTTCGGCCGTGTCTTTGCAATCTGATTTTTGTTGCCATTTGTTTTGAATTAATTAGTTGTTTTTTGCATTAGCGGCGACAAAAATAGTATTTTTTTTTGAATCGTATCGTCTTTGCGACTTATTTTGTGTTTTGTTGCTGATAAATTGATTTTCATACGAAATAATCTTATTTTTGCAAAGTAAAAAAACAATATCCTGTCTATGAAAGATATGAACAAGAATTCTCGGAAAAAAGCAGGTTTAGGGACTTTGCCTGTCTATTGCACAGCGGTTTCCACGATTCTCGGCGCCATTTTATTTTTACGGTTTGGCACAGCCGTAGGAACGCTCGGATTTTGGGGCGCCATCTTTTTAGTGATTTTGGGGCACCTGATAACGATTCCCACAGCGCTTGCCATTTCCGAAATTGCCACCAATACACGCGTCGAAGGAGGAGGGGAGTATTTTATCATTTCCCGTTCTTTCGGACTGAAGATTGGCTCCACCATCGGCATTGCGCTCTATTTTTCGCAGGCTATCAGCGTGGCGTTTTATATCATTGCGTTTACGGAATCATTCGAACCGCTGTTTAACCGAATACATGCGAGTTTGGGCTTTGTATTGCCGCGACAGGTTATCAGCGTTCCCGCTTTATGCCTGTTGGCATATCTGGTGCTGAAGAAAGGATCCGGTTCGGGCTTGAAAATGCTCTATATCATTACGGGTATCATGGTTATTTCGATCGTTTTCTTTTTTCTTGGAAGCCCCATTGGCACAGGGGAAGAGTTGACCCTGATAGATGGGAATAACTTCGGGTTTTTCAACGGAAACAGTTTCTTTGTCATGTTCGCTATCTGCTTTCCAGCCTTTACGGGAATGACGGCAGGAGTAGGTCTTAGCGGCGATCTGCGCAATCCGAGCAAATCCATTCCGCTCGGGACAATGTGCGGCACCATTACGGGATTGATTGTTTATGTGTTGATCGTATGGAAATTATCGATCTCTGCGTCTCAAGCTGATTTGCTGGGGAAACAACTTGTTATGGCTGATATAGCTGTTGGAGGTTTTTTGATCATCCCGATCGGATTGGCCGCTGCCACTTTTTCATCGGCATTGGGTGCGATTCTGGTAGCGCCCCGCACCCTTCAAGCCCTGGCAGGCGACCAGTCTTTTCCTGTAAGACGTGTCAATCGTTTTCTTAAAAAAGGAAAAGGCGAAAGCAGCGAACCGCTCAATGCCTCCATCATAACCATAATCATTGCATTTATTTTTGTGCTGACGGGAAGTATTGACAACGTAGCGCAAATCATATCCATGTTCTTTCTGATCACTTACGGCGCGTTGTGCCTGATCTCATTTCTCAACCATTTCGGGTCGCCGCCTTCTTATCGGCCGCGTTTCAGATCGAAATGGTATTTCTCGCTGGCCGGCTTTGTGCTTTCGGTATGGGTAGCATTCATGATTAATCCCGTGTATGCCATCCTGGCGACCATCATCACTGTTATGATTTACCTGATTATTGAACGTTCGAATAAAAACCAGAAAGGATTGGTCAATATTTTTCAGGGAGCGATTTTTCAATTAAACAGACAACTGCAGGTTTTCATGCAAAAACAGCAGTCGAGCGAGGAAAGCGGGGAGTGGCGGCCTTCGGCAATATGTATCTCACCCAATTCATTTAGACGCGAAAAAGTACTTGACCTGATGCGATGGATAAGCTATCAACACGGTTTCGGCACCTATTTTCATTATATCGAAGGATATTACGGCAAACAGACGCATGTCGAATCGCAGGCAATATTGAACGAGCTTATCGACAGCCTGAAAGAACGTAAAAGCGCCCTCTATATCGACACAATGATCTCGCCTTCCTATACATCTGCAATTGCTCAAATCATTCAGACGCCGTCGATTTCCGGAATGGAAAGCAATATGGTTATTTTTGAATACGACAAAAACCGTCCCGAAGAATTGCATCGGATACTCGAAAACACCAATCTTGTCCGGGCAGGCGATTTTGATTTATGTATATTTTGTAACTGCTCAACCCCGATCAAATATCGCAACGGCATTCATGTGTGGATAAAAACGACCGACGAAAAAAATACCAACCTGATGATTCTGCTCGGATATATCATCATGGCGCATCCCGACTGGAAGAAAAGTTATATCAAGATTTTTAACATCTGTACGGAAAGGCAAAGCCAGGATATGAAACGGGAGCTGGAAGCGCTGATTGCCACCGGACGGCTACCGATCACATTGACCAATATCGAAATAATTGCACTTTCGGAATATCAGACTGTCAGCGAAGCAGTTTCTGAACATTCCCAACATGCAGGATTGACCGTAATCGGTTTCAGCGAAGATGTCATTAAACACGGCAACACGGAATATTTTACGCAATTTAACACCCTTGGCGATGTCCTGTTTGTCAATGCCATTCGATCGAAAGAGATTAATTGACCGCCTTTGCCGTTGCCTGCCCGTCGGTGATGATGTAAATGCCGCAGGCGGGATCCCCCCCCTTAGTAGCCTGAGGTTTGTTGTTTTTGTTTTTGTAAATGTGTTATTCGATTGAATTTGTTTTGCTCTCGAAAAAGTTATGAGGAAAGCAGAGGAAAATCGGGAAAGTTGGGAAAAATGAAGTTTTCCGCTGTTTCCCTGCAACTTTAGAGAGCGATCTAAAAACTTGCCGTGCAACTGTGATTACCTGTTCAGTTCTACAAACGCAATTTAAAACGACAAACGGTCAGCGACAAACGATTGAATGATTCGATCCGCCGCATGGCCGTCGCCATATTCCGCTATGTCAGTCTTTTGCATTTCGTTTTCCAGACATTCGAGAATGTTTTTCTTGCGATAACCGGCTAATTGATTCCAGCCGGATGCAATCGTTTCGACCCATTCTGTCTCGTCGCGCAGCGTTATACACGGCGTCCGGTGAAAATACGCTTCTTTCTGAACGCCTCCCGAATCTGTCAGGATGGCTTTCGCCTGCCTTTCAAGCATAATCATATCCAAATAATCAACCGGTTCAATAAGCCGGAGCGTTTTGTCGGCTTCAATTTTCGGATACAGTTGCCATGTATGCAGGTATTTTTTTGTACGGGGATGCAACGGCAAAACGACCGGGCAATCCGGCCGGGCTATTTCAATCAATGCCTGCATGATTTGCGACAGACGCTCCTGGCTGTCGGTATTTTCAGCCCGATGAACGGTACACAGGTAAAACTGTTTTGCCCCTAATTGCAACGACGAAAGAATAGTGGAATTTTGCTCGGCAATCTCGCCAAAAGCAAGGGCGGCGTCGTACATCACATCGCCTTAATGAAAAACGCCTTCAGTTATTCCTTCTTGCTTCAGGTTACGGACAGCCGCATACGTCGGACAAAAAAGATACGCCGAGAGATGGTCGGTCAGCACACGGTTAATTTCTTCGGGCATCTGTCTGTTGAAACTCCGCAGCCCGGCCTCCACATGGATTACCGAGATATGGAGTTTGGCCGCAGCCAAAGCCCCGGCCAGCGTCGAATTGGTATCCCCATATACCAACACATAATCAGGGCTGTTTTCCTGCAAAATCCTTTCAACAGCAATCAACATCGTGCCAGTCATTTCGGCATGGCTTTCCCGACCGCAGTCCAACAGCCAGGCAGGACGCGGAACCTCCAGCGTTTTAAAAAAGACGTCGCTCATTTTTTCGTCATAATGCTGACCGGTATGGAGTATGGATTCCACTATGGGAATCTTGCTGTTTCGATTATGGTTGATGATTGCCCGGCTAATCATCGCCGCTTTGACAAACTGTGGGCGGGCGCCGATAATGGTAATGATTTTCATGCGCTTCTTGATTTTGGAGCGTTCGCACATGCGTTATCTGTCCTCAACAAACTCATCTGTTATCCTCGCATACATAATTCCCTGCATTGTTGATTTCCTGTGGTATGTAATGATAATGAAAATCATGGCCATGTTCATCATCGCCGCATGGCTCAAGAAAAATCGACAGCACTTCCCAATTCTTCTCAGTAGCGATATACTCACGGCATCCGTCTGTACCGG
>WRIQ01000115.1 GCA_009782655.1 Prolixibacteraceae bacterium | reverse complement strand
CAGAAATGGCTGCAACAGCGGAACCACGCCAACAGCGCTGTCGCGAACGCCGAACATATTTTGCCGGCCTTGAGCCGATTATGCTCACTGCGGAGTCCAATTTTATGAATGTTGGCGAGCGATGCAATGTGGCAGGAAGCCGCAAATTTGCACGCCTCATCCACGAGAAAAAATATGAAGAAGCGCTTGCCGTTGCCCGTCGGCAGGTGGAAGACGGAGCGCAGGCCATCGACGTGAACATGGACGACGCTATGCTTGACGCTGAAAAAGAGATGGTCGTTTTCCTCAATCTGATGATGGCCGAGCCCGACATAGCCAGACTACCCGTGATGATCGACTCTTCGAAATGGAATGTGATAGAAGCCGGACTGAAATCGATGCAGGGAAAATCGATTGTCAACTCCATCAGCCTGAAGGAAGGTGAAGATATATTTATTGATCGCGCCGCTAAAATAAAACGTTACGGCGCCGCAGTTGTCGTCATGGCTTTCGACGAAAAGGGGCAAGCCGATTCTCTGGATCGCAGAATAAAAATATGCTCGCGTGCCTACAAAATACTCACGGAAAAGGTGAACTTTCCGCCCGAAGACGTCATTTTCGATCCCAATGTGCTGACCATTGGAACCGGCATGGAAGAACACAACAATTACGCTGTCGATTTCATCGAATCAGTCAGGTGGATAAAGGCGAACCTGCCCCATGCAAAGGCCAGTGGCGGAATCAGCAATGTTTCATTTGCTTTCCGCGGGAACAATCGGGTGCGCGAGGCCATACATTCGGTATTTCTGTATCATGCCATTGGCGCGGGACTCGACATGGGCATCGTCAATTCGGGCATGTCGCAGGTTTATGATGAAATAGAATCCGAGTTGCTCGCGAAAGTGGAAGATTTGGTGCTGAATCGATGTAGCGACGCCACGGAACGGCTGCTGGAATTTGCCGCCAACATGGAATTAGCCTCATTGGGCGGTGAAGAGAGAAAAGAGGAGTGGCGTTCATATCCGCTGGGGAAACGCATTGAATATGCACTGGTAAAAGGGATTACCGATTTCATCGAAACCGATATGGCTGAAGCCGTTGAGAAAATTACACCCGCGCTCGCCATTGTCGAAGGGCCGCTGATGGACGGCATGAACAGCGTGGGCGACCTGTTCGGAAGCGGGAAAATGTTTCTGCCGCAGGTGATTAAGTCGGCGCGTGTGATGAAAAAGGCGGTTGCCTTTCTTCTTCCGTATGTGGAAGCCGGTAAAGGGGAAAACGTAAGCAAGGAGCGGCAAAAGAAAATTTTGCTGGCAACAGTGAAAGGCGATGTACACGATATCGGCAAAAATATTGTCGGCGTGGTGCTTGGCTGCAACAATTACGAAGTGGTCGATTTTGGCGTAATGGCGCCTGCCGAACAGATTATAGACGCCGCCATTGCAGAAAATGTTGATTTGGTGGGACTGAGCGGGCTGATAACGCCTTCGCTCGAAGTGATGACGGAGGTAGCTCGCGCAATGGAGCAGCGAAAGTTGAAAATCCCGTTGATGGTGGGCGGAGCCACAACTTCGAAAATCCACACGGCGGTAAAAATCGCGCCCGAATACAGCGCTCCGGTGGTTCATGCAGCCGACGCGTCGCGGGCGACACAGGTGGCGGGTGGATTGCTCAATATAGAAAGCGGTTACGCCGAACAAATTGGGAAAGAGTATGCCGGATTGCGCAATATCAGAAAGCTATGCGCTGAAAAAGAATATGCTTCCATAGAAGCAGCACGTTCGAATAAACCGAGAATCGATTGGGAAAATTCGCTGATTTACAAGCCCCGCAACATTGGGATAACAGAATTTATGGACTTCTCGCCGGAAACCATCCGCCAATATATCGACTGGAGTTTCTTTTTCATGAACTGGGATTTAAAAGGCGTTTACCCGAAAATATTTGACGATAAAGAAAAAGGCGAAGTTGCCCGCAAACTTTTCGACGAGGCCAACGAAATGCTGGACGAAATCATTGCAAAAAAAATGATACGGGCAAATGCGTTGGTTGGCATTTGGCCTGCAAATTCGCAGGGCGACGATGTTGTTATTTTTGAAGATGAAAGGCGTACAGCGGAAAAGGGTCGTTTTTTTCATCTTCGGCAGCAGGAGAAGAAAAAAGCGGATGCGCCCAACTTGTGCCTTTCCGATTTTGTAGCGCCGACAGGATCGGGCAAAGCCGATTATTGCGGCGCGTTTGCGGCAACAACTGGCCTTGGCATCGACAAATGGAAAAGCAAATTTAAACGCGAAGGCAATGATTATAAAGCCATTATGTTCGACACGCTGGCAAACCGCTTAGCCGAAGCATTTGCCGAATACCTGCACACAGTTGTACGCCGACAGCTTTGGGGCTATGCTCCCGCCGAAAATCTGACGACGGAACAAATGTTTCGCGGTGAATATCGGGGAATACGTGTGGCGATGGGCTATCCCGCCTGTCCCGACCATTCTGAAAAGGGCAACATTTTCAGTCTGTTAGACGGTGGAAAAACAGGAATCACTTTGACCGAAAATTTTGCTATGCTGCCCGAAGCGTCCATATGTGGGCAATATTTTGCGCATCCCGAAACTCACTGTTTCGGGTTGGGAAAAATCGGCCGCGATCAGGTTACCGATTACGCCCAAAGGAAAAATGTCGCCATAGATTTTGTAGATAAGTTTATCCCGCTGAATTTAAACTATAAATAAATCTCCGCACAAATTGGTATCAATCCTAATAGAGATTTTCTAATTTTACCTGTTCAATTTTAGAACAAATAGAAATGAAAGTTATCGATATCCTCGACAAATCGGACAAGACGGTTTTTTCGTTTGAGTTGCTGCCGCCTCTGAAAGGGAACGACGCTTCGCGGGTTTTCCGTACCATCGAAAGCCTTGTCGAGTTTAATCCGCAATACATCAACATCACTACGCACCGCGACGAAGTGGAATACAAAGAGCAACCGGGCGGCGCAGTTGTGCGCAAAATCACGCGCAAGCGGCCGGGTACGGTGGCCATTGCCGCCACCATTCAACATCGGTACGGCATTCCCGTGGTACCGCATATTCTCTGCGGCGGATTCACTAAAAGCGAAACCGAATATGTGCTGATTGATCTGAATTTCCTCGGCATCGAAAATGTGCTGGCTTTGCGCGGTGACGGAATCAGGAGCGAAGCGGTTTTCAGGCCTACCCCCGACGGAAATACTTCGGCCAACGAACTTGTGGAGCAAATTGTGAAACTCGGACAAGGACGATATCTCGATCCGGATTTGAAAAACAACACGCCGCTCGATTTTTGCGTCGGCGTTGCCGGATATCCCGAAAAGCACCTCGAAGCGCCCAATATGGAATCTGACTTGAAATACCTGAAGCAAAAAGTGGATGCCGGCGCTGAATATATTGTAACACAGATGTTTTTCGACAATAATGTATATTTCGATTTTGTGAAAAAATGCCGCATTGCGGGAATTTCCATTCCCATTATTCCGGGCATAAAACCCATCGCTTTATGCAACCAGTTGACGGCGCTGCCCAAGATATTCAGCATCAATATACCCCAGGATTTGGCAAAAGAACTGAGAAAATGCAAAACCGACGACGACGCCAAAAAAGCAGGTACCGAATGGTCGATTTTTCAGGTGCGCGAGCTGATAGCCGCAAAAGTTCCGGGAATTCACATCTATACTTACGGAATTTCCGACAATGTAAAGCAAATTGTCAAAACCGTTTTTTGAACTCCAACGAATTTATGTTGCTGATAAATAATAATTTGGATTAATGTCAGGATTCAAAAAATAAAATATGCAGAAACGGTGTCAAATTTTAAATAAATAATGAGGAAAGATTTTTTGTTTTTTGCAAAATGTTTTATTTTTGCAGCGCTTTTTGAGGCAAAAAAAAACGTTCTTAAAATATTCCCTAGTAGCTCAGTTGGTTAGAGCGGCGGACTGTTAATCCGTAGGTCGTAGGTTCAAGTCCTACCTGGGGAGCTTCAAAGCCCTGATTTTTCGGGGCTTTTTCATTTAATATTACCCATATGGATACCCCAAAAGATAGTTCTTCTGTTTTGTGCATCGGAAATGCACTTGTGGATATTATGATAGCCCTCGAGAGCGACGCCATTCTGCAACAGTATAATTTACTAAAAGGAAGTATGACATTGATAAACAGCGATTTGTCTCGAAAAATTTATGAATCGACCTTTCAGTTCCGAAAAGAAATGAAAACAGGAGGCTCTGCCGCCAACACGGCCTATACACTGGCCTGTTTGGGCGCGAAAAGTGGCTATGTGGGAAAAGTGGGCGATGATGATTTGGGGCGCTTTTTCTCCAGAGATTTTCAGGATAAGAATATAAACGCACATTTATTTTCCGGACAGTCGGATACCGGCAGAGTGATGGCGCTGGTGGGCGCGGATTCCGAGCGCACTATGGCAACATATCTGGGAGCCGCTGCTGAGTTGCAACCCGGCGATTTCACGCCTCAACTGGCTCAACTTTACGATTTTGTTTATATCGAAGGTTATTTGGTGCAGGATCATTTGCTCATCGAAAGCATCGCAAAAATAGCCCACGAGAACAAAAGGACGGTTGTGTTCGACGCTGCCAGCTTTAACATTGTGGAGCAAAACCTTGAGTTTATGAAAAAACTCATCGCCCAATATATCGACATTGTTTTTGCCAATGAGGAAGAGGCGTTGGCGCTCACCGGGTTGGAACCCGAAGAAGCGGTTGTCGAAATAGCGGGGATGTGCAGGTTGGCCATCGTGAAAACCGGAAAATCGGGTTCGCTGATTTGCGACGGCAACGAAACGATAAAGATTGAACCGGTGCCCACCGAAGCCGTCGATTCTACGGGGGCAGGCGATAATTACGCCGCCGGCTTCCTTTATGGCTACACACGCAACTT